>LJUD01000223.1 GCA_001304035.1 bacterium SM23_31
AACACTGTGACAATAATTGTGACTGCCGGTGGTAATGAAGCAGGGTTAACAGCTTCAAATGCTCAAATAAATGGAAAGTCGATACCGCTGGTTGACCAAGGTAATGGAACTTACACCGGCGCCTACAATGTTCAAGCCGGTGACAACCAGGGTGGAAACATTGAGGCTTCGAATATTACCCTTACAGATAGAGCCGGCAATGTAAGCGGTTCAGCGTCCTCGACAGGTTCGTCTCTTTCTGTAGATACAACACCGCCTCCGCCTCCTGTAGAGGCACCAACCGTAGCTTCGGTTATAATAAGTCCGAATAGCGGATACGCTATGGTTGGCGATACGGTAACTATCACCGTAACTGCGGGGGGTAATGAAGCGGGTCTAACACCTTCAAATGCGGCTTTTAACGGTAAACAGGTACTTCTTACGGATAAAGGGGATGGTACATACGTTGGTGTTTATGCTGTAATGGGAGGAGATAACGACGGTGTTAATGTCGAAGCAACGAATATTACATTCACAGGGCAGGGCGGTACGAGTGCTCCGGCTTCTTCATCGGGATCAACGCTTAAAATAGACGCACATACACCTTCAATTGCCTCGGTAACAATAAGTCCCAATTCGGGATGGATAAAAACCGGTGAAATTGTTACCATTACTGTAACAGCTTTGAATAACGAGACAAGCCTTACTGCTTCAGATGCATCAATTAACGGAAAGTCTATATCACTCACTGATCAAGGTGATGGGACATACAGAGGTTCGTATACAGTTCAGGCTTCAGATGCCCAGGGATTAAACATAGAAGCGGCAAATATTACTCTTACAGATGCGGCAGGTAACGTAAGCAATCCGGCTTCCTCATCCGGTTCGACATTGATTGTTGATACTCAGACTCCCGGAATTGTCTCAGTAACGGTAAGCCCGGATTCTGGGTGGATAACAGCCGGGGATTCTGTTGTCGTTAATGTTACAGCTTCGAATGACGAGACCGGACTTATTTCTTCAGCTGCGTTTATTAACGGGAAGTTAATACCACTAACCGATCAAAATGACGGCAAATACACCGGCACTTACACTGTTCAAGCTGGAGATTCCCAGGGAGTGAATATCGAGGCTTCCGGAATAACTTTGACAGATGCGGCGGGTAACGTAAGCACTGCCGGTACTTCTTCCGGCTCAACACTAAAGGTTGATACGCAAGCTCCGACTATTGCCTCGGTAACAATAAGTCCGAACACAGGAACCGTTACAACCGGAAACAATGTCATAATAATTGTAACTGCGGGCGGTAATGAGACGGATCTAACAGCTTCAAATGCTCAAATTAACGGACAATCCATACCGCTAATTGACCAGGGTAATGGAACTTACACCGGTATTTACATTGTTCAAACCGGCGATAATCAGGGAACAAACATCGAGGCTGCGAATATTACCCTTACAGATAGAGCCGGCAACGTAAGCGGTTCAGCGTCTTCGACAGGTTCGTCTCTTTCTGTAGATACGACACCGCCTCCGCCTCCTGTAGAGGCACCAACCGTAGCTTCGGTTATAATAAGTCCGAACAGCGGATATGCAATGATTGGCGATACAGTAACTATCACTGTAACCGCAGGTGGTAATGAAGCGGGTCTAACGCCTTCCAACGCAACTATCAATGTAAAGCAAGTATCATTGTCGGACCGTGGAGACGGCACATATGCTGGTATTTACATCGTTATGGAAGGGGACAACGATGGCAGTAATGTTGAAGCGACGAACATTACGCTTACCGGAGCAGGTGGAACGAGTGCAATTGCATCTTCTTCGGGATCAACGCTCAAAATAGACGGAAATAAGCCAACTGTTGCATCAGTGATGATTAGTCCGGGTTCGGGGACGGTAACAATCGGAGATACTGTAGTTATTTTTGTAACTGCCGGAGGTAATGAAGCAGGGCTTACTGCCTCAAACGCAGAGATAAATGGGAATTCGATACAACTCACCGGCCTGGGTGACGGATCATACATAGGATTATATATCGTTCAGTCCTCAGACCTTCAGAGTGATAATGTAGAAGTTACCGGAATTACTCTGACCGACGTTGCGGGCAATGTAAGCAGCACGGCTTCGGCAACAAGCTCATTACGCGTATTAACTCAGCCTTCCGAATCCCCCGTTGCGTTTGTTGATGAAGACATTGACATTGATGATCCATTTATTATACGCGATGCGGACTCATTATTTGTAGCCGACAATGATGATTCCTTGACTTTTACCTGGAATTCATGGCAGGCGCAAGGAGCTGTAGAATACCGGGTGAATGTATACACAGGTAGTTTTGAAAATATGGAATTCACGGTAACCATTACCGATACGTCATTTACTTTCAAAGGAGATCCGGGAAAAACATATTCTGTAGAGGTAATTCCCAGGACAATAAATGATGAGCCGCTCACTATACTAAAGTCGCGGGCAATACTATGTACCGCAGAAAAACCGGGCGCTCCCGGAAAACCAACACATATAATTAAAAAAGAATAGTTTTTCGGAAGCGAAAACTGACCTGAAATCCGTTAATTTTAATAACTATATGCAGAGCAGGTCTTCCCGCTCAGCGGGGTAAGCTCCACTAATAATAACAACGACTTACGAACATAATTGGCACGGGTTGCATTTGGATTATCTTGCTTTTGAGCCGGTTAGTTTCGGAAATGCTTCGGCTTGTAATTGTCGAGGCATTTTTTTATTGCTTTCAAAGGCATTATTATCTACATTGAAATGATTTATTATTAAATAAAAACCACAAGCAAAAATTCACCCCCAATATAGATTTTTCCGTTACAAATATTGAAATATTAAAATACTTTCTAATAGGTTATACATGATTGGAGTAACTATTTCTCATTATAAGATATTAGATCCCGCTCAGCGGGACGGTGAGGGCGGCATGGGTGTGGTGTATAAAGCAGAGGATACGAAGCTTGATAGGTTTGTGGCGTTGAAGTTCCTGCCGTCGCATTATACATCCGATGATAAAGCCGTCGAACGTTTCAAACGAGAAGCAAAGGCTGAGGCAAAGCTGAACCATCCGAATATCGTTACTATACATAAAGATGAATGAAATGATAAAACTAAAAACACTCAAATTGAAAGGGTAAAGATATGAAAGAACGAATCAAAATGGGAAAACAAATAACCAGACGTGAATTTATAGGCAGTACTGCTGCCGCCGCAGCTTTGTCTGTATTACCCCGAGGGGTGTTTGGTCAGGTTGCGATTAAACCCAACTCTAATTTTAACGGAGTACAAATTGGGGCTATCACTTACAGTTGGCGCAGTATGCCCAGCACTGCTGATGACCTTCTTAACTATCTTGTTCAGTGCGGGCTCAGTTCGGTCGAACTAATGGATGGACCGGCAGAGCAATTCGCCGGAATACCAACCTTTGAAAGTGTCCGAATGCCGCGTGGTACGGATGTTACTGAGGAGCAGCGAGCCAAGATCCAAGCCGCCCGGCTAGCTCAGTCCGAGCAAATACGGAAATGGCGTTTATCGGTTTCAATGGACAATTTCAAGGCTCTCCGCAAAAAATACAACGACGCAGGGGTCGATATCTGTATCGTCAAGTTTGATAATATAGGGGGGAGCATGACGGAAGCAGAAATAGACTACTGTTTTAATGTTGCCAAAGCGCTTGGAGCAAAGGGCATAACTACCGAATTGTCAGAAGAAAATGCCAAGCTTTTAGGCCCTTATGCTGATAAACACAAAATCATGATCGGTTTCCATAACCATACGCGCATCAATTCCCAGAGTTGGGAAGTGCCATTTTCTTATGGGGAATACCTCGGGATGAACTTCGACATCGGCCATTACGTTGCCGGAACAAACGAATCCCCGATTCCTATAATCGAAAAGTTCGCCGACGCCAATCGTATCCTTAGCCTCCATATAAAAGATCGTAAGGTAAACAATGGTCCTAATATGCCGTTTGGTCAGGGGGACACACCACTCGGATTAATACTTCTATTAATGAAGAGGAAAAAGTATACGTTTCCGGCCCATATAGAACTTGAATACCGGATTCCCGAAGGATCGGATGCCGTAGCTGAAGTTAAAAAATGTGTTGCATACTGTAAAGAAGTACTTGCCTGATAACCCGGAATAGGCTGCAGTAGATTAGAAGACATCCGGTTTTCCGATTCAGACCTGTGCAACTGCTTCTTGCTTGCGGGATCGTGGTGGTACATCAATTGTGTATTGTCCCGAAGCGGCACAACTAATCAGGTGATAGGAATCTTCTGGAGTCCGAACGCCGGGATATACTGTAGGAGCTCAGACAATTTGAACAGAATTAAATCAAACGTTTATAGAGTTATCTTTTTCGGTAAAACAATAATGCATTATACTTGAAAACATCCGCAGCGAACCTAGCTTCAAAAACCTCATGGAAAGAGTCAAATATGAATGGGAGAATTTTTCAGCCTGAGGCAGATCCGCCTCTGGCGGAGAGGTGTGAATGCGAATTGTAAAAAGGTGAATGAAGTTATTATGTAAATATTACAAAAATTGTCTAACATAACTTGACAAATTGTATATAAAATTGTAGATTATAACCATGCGATTCTACAGAAACATACTAAATTATATTGAGCCGCAGTTAAATACACGAGAGATAATTGTTATAACCGGTATGCGGCGAGTTGGAAAAACGACATTGTTGCAAATGATCTACGACAAAATTGAAAGCAAGAACAAAGCCTTTCTTGATATGGACAATATACTTGAACAAAGAGTATTTGAGGAAATTGACTTTAATAATATATGGGCAAATCTTAAGGCTTATGGAATTACGAATAAGGAAAAAGCGTACATTTTTTTAGATGAAATCCAGGCAAAGCCGGAAATAGTCAAAGCAATCAAGTACCTTTACGACCACTACAATGTAAAATTTATTTTGACCGGATCCAGCAGTTTTTATTTAAAAAACTATTTTCCAGAAAGTTTGTCAGGCAGAAAGGTACTATTTGAGCTCTATCCGCTCAACTTTGAAGAATTTATTCTATTTAAAGGTGTAGGAAAGGAAACACATAAAAGCTTTAAAGACAAGAATGAAAATAAAAACTATATTTTATTTCAAAAGTTCAAAAAGCTATACCAGGAGTATTTAAACTTTGGGGGATTTCCCCAGGTTGTTTTGGCTGAAGAAGAATCACAAAAGAAAATATATCTCAAGGATATTTTTACATCCTACTTTGAAATGGATGTGAGAAGAATGGCTGGTTTTCGTCAGGTAAACGCATTTCGTGATTTGCTCTTGCTTCTCATGCGGCGTGTTGGTTCGAAGTTAGAAATATCAAAGCTGGCATCGGAAATTGGTATATCGAGGGAGACAGTCTATTCTTATTTATCATTTTTAGAAGGGACATATTTTATCTTTTTACTATCACCGTTTAGTCGCAATGTGGATAGAGAAGTGAGCGGGACAAAAAAAGTATATTTTTGTGATAATGGCATCATTAATTTGTTTGGTAAGGTATCGGATGGTAGTATACTTGAAAATGCTGTTTTTCATAATATACGTAAATATGGTGTCAAGGGCCATGATTATTCCCCACTAAAATAGATTTAGGGCCACATTATTCCCCATTTTCAGGGCCACGTTATTCCCCACTTTCAGGGCCACATTATTCCCC
>LJUD01000224.1 GCA_001304035.1 bacterium SM23_31
ATGGATGGAAATGCAATCACGGTATTAAAACGCCGTGCCAGCACAGAAGCTGGCGAAGGAGCATCATTCGGCTTTATTACCATTCATTTCACGTTTTTTGATGCTGCCGGAAACGTAACTACCGATGTCCAAAACATCATATCTATAGAAACACGGCTCTTACTGCGGGATTATATGGAAAACAAAAACGAATATGCACGCGGTTTCCTTCAGTGGAGACGTCATTTGAAGAATATAAAAAATATGTAAGGACAAAAAGTATATTGAAAATAGCTGTCGGTTGTCAGCTTATTTAATTCCAAACTACAAATTAAAAACCAACAGCTAATAATAAAGGTTTCTGTCATGGGAAAAGCGCTTTTGATAATTTTAGGAGGATTTATAATTCTCTACAGCGGTTTCCAGCGTAACATGCAGGACACTGCAAAGGAATCGGCAAACGATTCATCTATGCGGTATTCTAAGCATCAGGCGAAATACATTGCTGAAGGCGGCACAAATCTCATGTTATCGCAATTGAAGAACAACGTTCATTGGCGCGGGGAAAAAACGGATATTCCAATTGCCGGAGGGACTGCAGATGTATTTGCATTTAACAGAAACGATTTAGGAAACAATACTGTGGAAATAAAATCTACAGGGACATTTAACGGGGTCGTAGATTCTGCAGGCGCGTTAATTAATATCTGGGCTGTAAGCGATAGATTCTCACGCTTTTCGTATTTTTCCAATAGAGAGGAAAATATCTGGTTTTATTCGCGTGATACATTATATGGTCCCGTCCACACTAACAGCAGATTTAACATGACAGGCACGCCAACATTTTACGGGCTGGTTTCGAGTGTAAGCCCGACTTATGAGACAATGGGATACACAAATCCCCGCTTTTTGGGCGGCACCAATTTCGGCAGAGACCGGATCAACCTTGAACCCGATTTTGGTCCACTCCAAGATGCCGCAAATAACGGGGGTCATCTGGTTTCAAATTATCCCCTGTATCTCAAGTTTCAAAGCGACGGTACATATATGTATAAAGTCGGCAACTATGGAAGCTGGCAGACAAGAGCAATACCTGATAATGGAGTTATTGCCTGTAACAGAAGCATTTATGTTGAAGGGACAATAAACGGGCAAGTTACTATTGCCACAACGAATAAAATTATCATTACAAATGATATTATTTATACAGATAATCCTATGGAAAATCCGGAATCAGATGACCTGTTGGGTTTGGTTGCATACGATGATATTGTTATTCAGAATAATTCGGAAAACAGAAACGTATGCAAGATTCAGGCTACCTTACTTTCAAGGGACGGATCGTTTAAAGCAGAATATATCGATTTTATACCGTCAACCCGGCTTGAACTTTACGGCGGAATTGTTCAGGAAATCCGGGGAGCGGTAGGCAGGCTCGGCAGTCCTCCGAGGGGATTTGAGAAACGTTATCGATATGACGAGCGAATGGAATATATGTATCCGCCGTTTTACCCAATTGCTCCCGGCGCTGTCAGCGGCTCGAGCACTATGGGAAAAATAAACATTATATATTGGAAATAAACATTTGGAATAACGAATCACGAATTACGAATGTCGAGTGTAGAATGAAAAAAAAGGAATGCCGGACTGTACTTCGAAACCGGCACTTCGTACTTCGTCATTAATAAGGACTAAATTATGGAAGCGATAGGACTTTTTGTAGAAGGGCAAATCCTCAAATTAGCGTATATTAAAAGAGGTAAATCCCGCTCAGCAGGACCAAAAATACTGGCTTTAGATTCCGTTATTTTACCGGAGCCTCTTGAAAAGGAACAGTCCGAGACTTCGGGACAGGCCGAGAATGAGGATAATGGTACAAATGAGGACGTTTTCGGATTGGATCAAGACAACGGTCAAAGCTCAAATGAAAATGATATGGTTGTAAAGCGGGAAAAAAAATCGAATCTTGAGTGCATTGTTGAACTGCTGCGCAAGTATCCTGTAGGAAAAGCAAACATCAGTTTAACACTTCCCGAATCTTCGATTAATTACACAATATTCACAAATTCAGGACATCTGAAAGGCAGGAAGCTTAAAAAGGAGCTTGCATTGAGGGCTTCCATGTACGATTATGAATTTGATGACATAAAGCCCGGCGAACCTCATTACATCCCGAGAGAAAAAGACAGCTTTCTACTTCTGAAACATACGGGATCGATGCCCCTATTGGAATACCTCGTACAGGCAAAGCCGCTGTTAGACCGAAAAATGAATATTTCTCTGGTAACAACGCCCGAGATCGCTCTTGCGCATATTCCCCGGTTTCATGACGGCACAAAAAACTTCGAATCAGCCATGCTGGTTCACATCGGCTCGGAATTCTCCAGGATTATTTTCTTAAAGAACGGTGTAGTCGACAGGGTTTCGCCAATCATCTCTTTAGATGACTACTCTGAAGAATCACTAAATAAATTATATGCAAAGATTTTATTTGAACTCGACCATAATAATGTACCTCAACCGGAAAGAATATTTCTATCGGGTGAAATGGATTTAGACGGACTCCTTGCATATTTTCAGGCAAAATTCCCTGACTCACACTATTCAATGCTGACCAGTAAAGTTGTTCTGGATACAAGTCTGCTTGAAACCGAACAAAAAACCGACACCGCTCCATTTGCCATACCGATAGGATTAACGGCAGGTACTTTTAAAAAATCCAACAAAGCATACGCACATACAAATTTTCTGCCGAAAAGCATGAAAAAAGAGCAAAGTTCTTCTCATCTTGCCTGGCATGGTTATTGTGCGCTTCTGTTGTTGTTTTTTGCAGCGCTTTTCTATACGTACAAATGGTATCATTATTCTATTCAAAAAGAACAAACTGAATTTTTAATAACACTTGCGGACGAATCGCTGGAGACGGAACGGCGCATTACTCAGAAAATTTCTTCTCTGGAAGAGAGCATTGAACACTATCGTTATTACATTTCACTGGTAGACTCTCTTTGGTATCCGGGTCCTCTTTATTCCGATGCGCTCTATTTTCTTTCTAAAGCTGCACGGGATCTTAATTCAGTGTGGATTAAACGTCTCACACTGAACGAGAAGAACTTTCAGCTCAATGGCGCATCACTGTATCGTACGCGTATCCACCGGATGGCTGATATAACCGGCAATACGGTTATTAATTATACGGAAGAAGAAAAGGTCCGGGAAGGTAAAATATATAATTTTGAGCTGCTGGGCAATCCGCTTGATTTTGTAACGCCTGTGTTTAACAATGTGGCTCTGCTGGATTCGGCTAATTTTGACAACTTGAACACAAATAACCGCACCGTCCTCAAAACGGTAAACTCTTATAAGCAAAGGAAGTAATTATGTCTTATTCATTACGAAATACCTTGCTGCTGTTGGGCATGCTCATTATTGTCGCTGCATGCGGAACATATAAAATTTATTACGGGTATCGTGATGCTATCTCCGCTCTTGAACAGCAATTGCAAGTTAAAAACAGCGAATTAGAGACGCTCAGAGCAAACAACGAAAATTACAATAAGGTGGAAGCACGTCTGGTTACTGCGCAATCGATATGGCAAACAATGCACAAACGGGTGTACAATGAAGAAAATTCTATATTGTCATTTGCCTATTTTAATACATTTGCCTCGCAGTTCGACAGCCGGATAAGTTTCAAATACCGAAAAAATCAAATAGAGCCGGTCAAAAATAATATTACCATTACTAACACGTATACACTGACCGGCGATGCATCATTCTTGAATTTGTACCGGTTTGTGTGGAAATTGGAGCATTACTCACCACTGTATAAACTTGACGAACTGGAGGTCGAACAGCTTAATGAGAATAATGAAGAAGGTGTTTTCGAATCAAACAAAGTACGTTTTATTATGACTGTAAGGGGTTTTTCGGTTGAACAAACCGGTCTTGATGAACAGAAACCGGTATCCGAGAAAATGCCGAAAAGTGTGCTGTCCAATCCGTTCCAGGCATTGATACAAAAAGAACTTCCGCCTAATAGGAATAATCTTCTGGATGCAGACAAGGCAACGCTGCTGGGGCTAATTCAGTCAGCAGCGTATTTCCGCGACAATACAGGCAGAACCAGAACACTGCGCATAGGTGATGATGTATATCTTGGAAAATTGACCAGCATTGATCCCGATAATGGAACGGTTGAATTTACATTAAATGAAGGAGGTTTTCTGAGGAAAGTAACGCTTCATCTGGAATATAAAAACAAAATTAAATAACCATGGGGCACAGTAAAAAACCAGAAAAAAAACAATGAGAATTACGAATTGCGAAGTACGAATAAAATAATCAATGAATCAAATTTATAAAATTGTCGTATTCTCTGACCAAATGAGAATAATTAATTAAAAACTAAAAGCTAATAGCTAAAAACGATTGGAGTATATTATGAAAGTGCTATTCAGGTTTAACGTATGCTTGTCATTTTTTATTATTATCCCATTATTAGCTTCACTTGCTTACGGACAGGAAGGTCTTCCTAAAGAATTTATTTCGAAAGATGCTACAGTTTCTTTTGTAGAAGCGACACCTTTTAACGTAGCGCTAAAAGCGCTTAACGAGATCAGTACGCGGCTGGAGCGAAAGGTAATTGTCGATCCCAAGCAGCGCACTACCGGTATAGGTGTGGGGATTGAAAACCTTCCGTGGAGAAACGCACTTGAGTTAATTGCAACCTTTAACGGCGCAACACTTATAGACACCGAAACGTACATTCTTATTGCAGATGTATCAAGTGCAGTCCAATCTTTGCCCCAGGGTGCTCTTACCGCCCAGCAGATTGTGGAACAAAGACCGGTCGACAAAGATTTACGTGAAGTTACAATTTCCGCTACATTTTTTGAAGCTGACCGAAAAACGCTTCGGGAAATAGGCGTTAATTGGGGAATTTTTACAGAACAGGAGAAATATAACACCGTCATTACTGCGGAACAAAACGTTGTCGGAGCCCGCGTGCCGGAAGACGTCGGTGTTTTAGAAGCAGTGTACAGCAAAGGGTCGATGGATTTAAATACACTTGTAAAAGCTCTATCCACGAGCGATGCAGGAAAAATAATTGCAAATCCCAGAATCTCTGTTGCAGACGGAAGAACGGGAAGAGTTCAAATTGGTCAGGATTTTTCAATAAAACAGCGGGACTTTGCGGGAAACGTCATCGATGTCTTTGTTAGTGCGGGAATTATTTTATCCGTCACGCCGCAAATCATTGATGAGGATTCAGTGCAGTATATTTTTCTTAAAGTTGAAGCGGAAAGAAGCTCGGCAACTCCCGGAGTGTTAAGCACAGTCGTCAATAAAACCAATGCAAATACGGAACTCCTCCTTAATAATGGGGAAAAGGCGGGAATCGGCGGTCTTTATTCAACAGAGGAAACCAAAACCCATATAGGTATACCGTTATTAAAGAGCATACCGAAATGGTTCTTTGGATTAGGTTATTTATTCGGATTTGAACGCGTCAGCTATAATGAGAAGGAATTAGTGATAATTCTGAAGGCGGAAATTGTTCCGACGCTCGAAGAGCGCCTCGCAGGCAAGGAAAGAGGCGATGCCGAAATTACTATGAAGAACAACAAATAGGTTATAATTTATATTCTACAAGCATTTATTTGGATAATATATTATAAAAGACT
>LJUD01000225.1 GCA_001304035.1 bacterium SM23_31
ATAAGTGTCGATCCTGAGCACATTGTTAACCGCAACGCCGTGCGGGCAGTAGCTCTCACATTCGCCGCATGCATGACGGCAGTAAGTATTGAGAATTTTTAGCGCATATCGTTCAAGATTTTCCCTGTCATCGCCGGAAAAGCTTTTACCGGAATTAGAGACGTATTCCTCAGCCTGTTCAATGTTCCGCATACTCATTACCGTACATCCGACGTCCTTGTTTTGCAGTACCCAGCGAATAGCGGCACCGAAATATTCCTTCTCTGTAAATCCGTATTTATCACGGAATAGTAGGGTCTGTCTGTCGGCTTTCTCCTGGAGCCTTATTCGTTCTGCGCGTGAGACAGTTGATAATTGTTCCGGGTGCTCGCCGGCATGTACCTTCATTATTGTCGTACCTACATTTTTTTGACGTGCACGCTTGATAATATACGCAGCCTTTTCCTGTATAAAATTATACACTAATAGAAGCACGTCAAAACGACCGTCCCTCTTTGTCAACGGGATTATGAAACATAAGAATATCGACATGATCGGTTTGAAGACGCTCAAGACAACCGTGGAAGCGGTCGATTAACTGCTCTTCGGTGTGGTTTTTATGCACTTCCAGTTTGGTGGTTATAAAAAAATCTTTCCGCCGCCTTTTTGCAACCTCTCCGATCACTCTCTCGCTTTGTCCGCGAAAGTAGTTTTCTCCGGTATCGACATAATTGACACCGAGATCGAGAGCATGGTTAATTACAGCGGGCTCCTGTGAAACTCCTGCGCCAAGACTGACGTCCGACACACGTATTCCCGTTCTGCCGAGCATCCGGTATTCTTGTATTCTTGGCCGGCTCTGAGACGTGTATCCACGTCCTGAATCTCTATGTACTACCGCTCCCGCCGCACCCAGTACCCCGGAACGTAAAAAACTCCGCCGTGATATTCCGTCTGACATATACCGCCTCCACGATTACTAAGTGTAATAATAATCCGTTTTATAGAAAAATGATAAGTGAGAAAAATATGATATGTGTCCAACCGTACCCTGAAGGACACGGTTCACATTGCCGGTCTTGACTTTGGACCGTACCCTAAAGGGCACGGTTCAGAGTGGTGACTATTTTGCCGCCATACTTGAACTACGCCGCAATATTTTTATATGGTACATAGTGATAACTCTTTTACCTCCATCCTTGAACTGCACCCTTCAGGGTGCAGTTGCATCGCATGCACATACGCATACACATTGTACATATACTTCAGCTTTACCAACCGTACCCTAAAGGGCACGGTTCAGATTTCCAGTCTTGACTTGGACCGTACCCTGAAGGGCACGGTTCAGATAGATGACTGTTTTAACGCCATTCTTGAACTGCGTCACAATATTTCTTTTATATGGTACATAGTGATTACTCTTTTACTTCCATGCTGAACTGCACCCTTCAGGGTGCAGTTGCATCGCATGCACATACGCATACACATTGTATATATACTTCAGCTTTACCAACCGTACCCTAAAGGGCACGGTTCACATTGCCGGTCTTGACTTGCACCGTACCCTAAAGGGCACGGTTCACATTGCCGGTCTTGACTTGGACCGCACCCTGAAGGGCACGGTTCAGAGTGGTGACTCTTTTGCCTCCATCCTTGAACTGCACTGCAATATTTCTTTTATATGATACATAGTGATTACTCTTTTACCTCCATCCTTGAACTGCGCCCTTCAGGGTGCAGCTCTACCGGGTGCCTATATATCTCATGCACTCTTTTCAACTATATTAATTTCCTCCTCAGTTAATCCGTATAATTCATACACTAACTTGTCAATATGCCTGTCGGTTGCATCTATCCGGCGTTTTAGAAGTTCTTTCTCGTGCTGTGTCTGGACGGAATCAAGTCGTTTGTTCATTTCAAGCATCTGCTCTACAAGATAAACCATTTTATCATGCATTTGTTTTTCGTGAATATTATTAAAATTGATAGTGCGAATGGGGATATTTTTTAAATATTCTGGATTTATGTCAATATTACCAAATCCCCTGATTTCGTTCAGAAAATAATTTCCAAGTTTTGAATTCAAAATTGACAATAAATATTTGTAATCAATAAATGCGGAATTCTTTTCTAAAATATCTCTTGAATGATTACACCATCTTTTAATGCTATTATTTATACTATTATTATTAACTCCTATTAAAAATTTCCATAAAGCTAAAATTCTTATAGTCTGATCGCAATATAATTTATCGTAATCTAAAGTAGCTTTTAAATCGCCTATTTTAGTTATTAATATTTTTGGAATATCATAAAGTTCTGGGAAAGTTGGTCTACTTATGAATTTCGGTACTCTTGAAGTATTCCATTCCAACCACCGAATTCTATTAATTTTATATTTATTAATATTTTTTGCTTCAACGTACTTTTTAATGTGGATATATGATTTATTATCTGAAATCAAATTGGCCTTCTTAAACAATCCTTTTGCCTTTTTCTCATCGGAATTTAATACCATTCCTTTGCTTATAAAACAAAAATCACCAAGTATATTATATTTATCCTTATATAATAACCTTTTTCTACCGAATTTAAATCCCAAGTATATGTATCTTTACTTAGTATCAATTCATTATATGTCTTGCTTGAAATTTTTTCGATTATTTTATTACGAATATGAGAGATCATTAATTTTTCTGTAGGTTTGCTATTGGAAATAACAAATATACAGTTAGTTACGGTAGCGTCTTTAAAAATTTTTTCATTTGACAAATCTACAATTTCAATTAAATCAAAATTTTCTAATATATATTGCCTTAAGACTTTTGCATAAGTTTGATTTAAAAAAGGATAAGGAATAATCATTGAAATAAAGCCATTATTTTTCAGTAATTTTAAACCTTTTTCGATAAATGCGATATATAAATCCCATTTTTGGTATGGTGTTTTATAACTAGTTATGCTTGTTATATAATTCCTTTCTTTTTCAAACAATTCTACAAGAATTTTTGCATTTACATACGGCGGGTTTCCAATCACAGCATCAAATCCACCGGATGTGTATTCAAAGTCTTCCCATTTTCTGAAAGGCACAATCACATCAGTTAGAATTTCATCAACTTTTTTATTGTTTAGTATGCCCCATGTTCCTTCATGTTTCAGATAGTTATTTTGCGCATAATTAATGGCTTTGAACAGATGTTCTTCATCATTGAGGTAAGAATCGTTAAAGCTTTTTGACCAGAGATGTAACTGCCGTCCACCACCTTGAACCGTGCCCTTTAGGGTACGGTTCACATGAAAAGAGCTGTAACCTTTTATGTTATTGACAATCTTTTTAATATCCTCACCCATATCAGCTATAACCATATGCACATGGTCCGGCAGAATTGAACATGCAAGAATCTTGAATTTGTTCTTTTGAGCAACTTCGCAGATAGCTTTTGCTACTTCCGTTCTTTCATCCGTGTTTAGAATTACTGGCTTTCCGACTGATGCCTGAAGTGGTCGGTTAAATGGGGTGTTATCCGTGTCTTGAACCGTACCCTGAGGGGCACGGTTCATTGTGCTATCATGTTTTCCTTGAACCGCATCCTTTAGGACGCTGTTTCTGGAATACTTCGTTTCAAATGTGATATGATGAAATTTTGACATTTCACTTCGTAAAATCTCCGGGAACTCCTTCTCCCAATCAAAGGCATTGATGCGGTACATCTCCTCTTCATCGAGTAAATCAACTTGCCTACCTTCATAAAAATCCGAACCGATAAGCGAATTCCCGCATTTGATATTGTTTACAAGGTCAGGCAGAGCTCTATCTTGAAATAATTTAATCTGGTTTTGCAATGTCTCGTCGGTTTCGCCTTCCAAAACTTTTAACAAAAGAGAAAGCTTAGTAACTTCGACAGCCTGCGTGTCAATATCTACTCCGTAAATGTTATTGAGTAATATACGTTTTTTCTCATTAGTTGTGAGCCGCCATTTCACCCTCATGTATTTGATAAAGTTTCGGATTTCGTCCTTTTGAGTGCTTATCAGGGCTATTTGAGGTGTATTGTTTTAAATACCAATCTAATAAATGTTGATATGCACCTATCAGAAATGAACCGGAACCGCATGCAGGGTCTAAAATTTTAAGTTTTTCAACTTTTTTGGATGTTTTACCTTCAAGAAGTTTTCCTACAGTGTTCTCAACAATATAATCAACAATGTACGTTGGCGTGTAATAAACGCCGCCGGATTTTTTTACTTCCGGTTTATCATCTATCTTAGCCTGGTGTCCGGATGTAAGCCGGATAACCTTTCCAAGAAACTGTTCATAAACCTGACCGAGAATATCCGCGGGTATTTCAGAAAAAACATACGGACTGTCAGGGTAATAAAGGTGCTTTATAATTTCTTTCAGCGGTTTGTCGTCAAGTGAAAGTTCAAGAGAAATTTCATCAGGCGATTCACGTCCCTTTTCGGAAGAAAAGTAGAACAAACCTGAATTGTATTTATCATCTGCATGAAGGAATATTTCAGCCAAACGTGAATATACATTAGTACCATTCAAAAGTTTTTGGAGATGACCATAATGTTCCATTCCTCTGTCTTCGCAAATTCTCAGAAAAACAATCCGGTCAATTGTTTTTTGTACTACTTCATTAAGAGCACGGTTTGAAATATCAGAGTTTCGAAGAGCAAAATTTCGAGCAAGAAGCTCACGCCAATGTTCTATTTCTCTTAGGAAAGCATTGTCAACTTCTTCGGTTCCACACTTTTTTTGATTCGATTCAGCGTATTTATCAAAAGAGCCTTTGAGTATTGCATCACGAGAAAAAATAGATTCAATTTCGTCCCAATGTTGCGTATAGTATTTATAAGTAAAATACATTACACGGGCAGATGAGGCTTTATCACTTTTAATTGGTTTAACCCGGCAATTGTATACAGCAAACTCTTCAAAATCGGTTAAGATACTTATGGGAAGTTTTGCGCTCCATGCATAGCGTCGCAACTGAAAAGCTGGGTGGATGTCGTATTTGATGTTGACTGATGGGTTTTTCGCTTCTAAAAAGAATTTACGTACGCCACCGATACGAAAACTGTAATCAGGGGATTTTGTTTCCCAACCAACCTTAACTGCATCCTCATGTACAACTTCTTTATAGGCTTCGGCGTAGCCCTTTTTGTTAGCAATGTCCCATCCCAATAACTCAAAAAAGGGATCAATAAATTCACGCCTTACTTGTGTTTCATTGTATCTCCCGGAACGATAGGCATCAATATTCCGCTCAAATCGCTCGATTAACTCGATAATTTGGTTGGGTATGGGCATTGTATACTTATAATTTTATCTACTGAAAATTTCAACAACCGTACCCTAAAGGGCACGGTTCACATTGCCGGTATTGACTTTAGACCGTACCCTGAAGAGCACGGTTCAGGATGATGACTACTTACCGCCATCCTTGAACTGCACCCTTCAGGATGCAGTTGCATCGCATGCACATATGCATACACATTGTATATATACTTTAGCTTTACCAACCGTACCCTAAAGGGCACGGTTCATGCTATCAACTTCTCCTTTAACCGTACACCAATGTATATGGATCAGAGTACAATTAAGAAAGGCCCCCTGTTTTTCTAATATATATTAAATATCTAATTTATTAATTTTACAATAATTAACATAAAAAATCAAGAAAATCTTGTAATTTATTAGTAATACATTGAATTAAAGAACAATTTAAACGTTGTATGCGCCTGGGCGCGGTTGTGAAAACTAAATCCGAACAGGATAATCCTGCCTTCACCATACGGGACGTCAAGAACGGCTGGTTTGCCGCGGATTATTTCATCACGCTCAACATACCCGCTCAACAGCAGAGGTTCATCCGCAAACCTGGCGACAACTTTTGGCAAAAGGTCGGGACTTAACGTCGCTGCAGAATCAGGATTTATTTCAAATAAATGACCCCGTGAGAAAAACGCTATGCCTCGTTCCGTCATACCGTACGCAACCGGATTATCCGTGTCGTAGTCCATTTTCATCAGTGAACCGGCAGCATAGA
>LJUD01000226.1 GCA_001304035.1 bacterium SM23_31
AGCGATGAAAATGGAAAACATGCTGCGTTCACCCGTCTCCGGAAAAGTGAGTAAAGTGCATAATATCGAAGGTGCCCTGGTAGAAGCCGGAAAACCGATTGTTGAGATTGATGTTGAAAAATAAATCCCGGAAATTTATATTCAATTTCTATATTTAGCTCCACAAGAATCCTTTTTGACAAAAGAGAAAAAACGAACATGAAGACCGGGAAAAAATATATCACAGCTCTGGTAAAAATGTTTTTGTAAAGGATACAATTAATGACAGAGAGATTACTCCACTATTTGAAATGTGTTATTTGTAATGCGTGCGATTTTGATATTCTAATAGAGGAGAAAGATAATAAAGAAATCAGAATGGGGCTATTGACGTGTAAAAAATGTAATACTCAATACGGCATAAAAAATGGGATCGCAGGCTTTCTTATTGAGCCACAGGAAGAGATCACAAACGAGCTTCAAGGGAAAAGGGAAGGTTTATATAAGAATGGGAAGCTGCATGATATGGCTTCCGAAGAGAAAATTTTAAAGATGCCGTATGTACATAAAGAAGGTGAATTTGGGTTCTATGAAGGCTTGGCAGCAAATTTTGATGCTATGCTGGGGAAAATGAAACTTTTTAAAGAAGCCTCGATCCTGGATGTAGGTGCGGGGAACGCCTGGTCAACTAACCGGTTTGCAGAAATCGGTTGTTATGCGGTAGCAACGGACATAAGTACAGTTCAATTTGCGGGTCTTGAATCCGCAGATTTTTTTTTAAAAAAGGGTACTTATTTTGAACGTATTCAAGCGGATATGAACCTTTTGCCTTTTAAAGATGAATCGTTTGATTATATATTTTTTAATAACGCTCTCCACCATTCGAGTTTTATTGATAAGGTATTGCGGCAGGCATTTGTGATATTAAAAAAGGGCGGCAAACTTGTGCTTGTCGGCGAACCGTCGTACGGATTGTTCAGCAAAAAAGAAGAATTTGGCAAAGAATCACGGGATAATCGTCAAATAAACGAGAATACATACCGTTATTTCAGATATAAAAAGGCTGTGAGAAATGCCGGATTTAGAAAAATTACGTTCTTTTTTCCCCCGGCGATTGACTTAAAATTATCGACCGGTGAATTCGGCTGGAAACGCGTCAATAAAAACGTATTCAGACTATTGCACGTTATCTGGTCACGCTTGGCGGGTACATGGATAATGACAGTCATCAAAAAAATATTGATGCTTCCCGCTGCGCTTCTGTATAATTTTCAGGTGCACTGTATTGCAGAAAAAAGTTAATTGCAGGGAGTTTGATATTACCGAACGCCGCATCATGCAACCTGCGGCTTATTTTAATCCGTTAAGAAGAATTTACACAGACGACTCGGATTGCTTTTGTTCGATATTTTTGTCTTCTTTATGTATTTTATCTCCCTTTAAGTAATATAGTATCAGTGCAACTCCGGCAAAAATAAGCATAAACGCAAATGCAATTTCACCGCTGTTGAAGAAAGCACCGAATACCAGACCTAATCCGACGGCGATTAAAACCATTCCCCATTTCAGTTGCTGATGTGCAGTTCGTTGTCTTGGAGGTGCAAAAATATCTTTAACATTTTCGTTAATTTCTCCCTTTTCTATAATGCGCCTTCGCAATTTATTGTCCGACACTACCTTGATAATATACCCGACCAGGCAAAAAAATGCTAAGAAAATTATAACCTGTTCCTCCATAAATGCCTCCATTTTCTGTGTTGAACATTTTTCTTGCTTTTGTTGTATCAGACACGTAATATTAAAAAATGTTGCATAAAATTAATTTTTAGACAGGATTTACAGGATAAGCTGGATAAATTATTCAGAATAAATATTGTTGGGAACATTTTTCAATCTAACCTGTCTACTTATACAGATGAGCGATTTCAATTCAGACGATAATGACCTGATTGAGCGGATAACTTCGGGAGACAAACAGGCGTTCAAAGAGTTTATCGAACGTTACCGGCGCTTGATAAGCCATATTGTCTTCAGGATGGTCGACAATACCGCCGACAGGGAAGACGTATGCCAGGAAATTTTTATTAAAGCATATAAAAATCTGAAGAATTTTAAATTTCAATCACAATTATCGACCTGGATAGGGAAAATCGCATTCAATAGTTGTGTCAACTATTTGAGAAAGCTAAAAATCCCCATGTTCGATGATATAAGCATAGAAGAGGAGACCTTCGATACCGTTCAATGGGAGAATGAGGAGCACGAATCACCTGAACATGAGATTGAAAAGCGGGATATTGCGAACCGCATTAAATCCGCTGTTAGCCGCCTGCCGGCAAACCACAGGACGATCATAACGCTCTACCATATCGACGAAATGAGTTATGCTCAAATCGGTGAAATTATGGAACTGCCGGAAGGAACGGTAAAAAGCTACCTGTTCAGGGCGCGAAAGCTTTTAAAAGCAAAACTTATGAAAAATTATCAACGGGAGGATATATTCAGATGAAACACTTGCTCGATTCAGATTTCCAGGACTACCTCGACGGGAATTGTCCTCCGAATGACAATTTTATCCGGAAACATCTAAAAACCTGCGAAATGTGCAGACGCCGGTTAGAACAATATAATATCCTTTACGCTGGTCTGAACAAAGAAATAGCATGGGTGCTGCCGGATAGCTTTGCAGACAATTTAATTGCTGAACTGCCGGATAGAACCGCACCCCTTAAAGCAGTGTACAAATTTCTGTCTTCCGAAGTCTTTCTGACTTTTGCCGGGATTGCCGCTGCGTTGGGTGCGGTACTGTATTACATTGATTTTCAAGTATTTATGCAGTTTTTTTATGATATTTTCAAGCTGGAGTTCGATTTTACACCGCTTCGCGAAGAGTTCACTAATATAATTACTCTGTTAAACCTACCCGGGTTATCTTTTCTGCTTTCGGGAGTATTAGTATTGCTGATTATCGGTGCGCTTGACCGGTTCATTATACAGAACTTGATTCGAACGTAGACAGCATAATATGTACAAACCGGTACGGGAAAAATTATACTTACAAAAAGCAATTAAAAAGCAGAAAAAAAACGATGACCGCATTTACGGGCACCGTTTGCATTATTTTTATATAATAAACTCAAATAGAACGTAAACAAGGGTTCTTATTCTTCTCCCTCAACCCACATTGTTAGGTAGATTTCCAGTCCGATTTGCTCGATCTGCTCTAACTGGGTATCGAACCAGTCAAAGTGCTCTTCCTCATCCTTGAGCAACTGTCTTAACAATTGAGCGCTGCCGTCGTCATTTGCTGCCATAGCTGTTTTGATGGCGTCGTTATATAATTTAACGGCGTTTTGTTCCGCATCCAGGTCATTCTTAAGCATTTCGGGTATCTTCGTGCCAATCTTAATTTGCAAATAACGGGTCATATCGGGCTGTCCATCAAGAAAGAGTATACGTTCGATTAGCTTCTCCGCATGTTTCATCTCCTCAACGGAGATTTTCTTGATGTTTGCGGATAGTCTGCCGTATCCCCAGCTTTCGAATATTTCGGCATGTAAAAAATACTGATTTACTGCGGTCAGTTCTTCTGCAAGAGCTTCAGAGAGAACTTCCAGTACTTTCTTATCACCTTTCATTGTCAATCCCTTTCTATTTGCGATGTTACTATATCTGATTCTGTCTTTGTATTATTTAATCAACAAATTAAAAAATTTAATTTTGTATGTCAACATGTTTATAAGTATTTTTTAAAAAATGGGGAAAAAATACTTGACATTTTGAAATCTTTTCATTTTATTTATACAAAGTAGTATATATTACAAACAACATTGCATAATAATTTAATTTGTATAAGGAGAATCGAAATGACACAAAAAATCAATTTAAAAGCATTGGAAAGGAAGGCATGGACTTCGAATTTCCAGGACGGCATTGCCGATATCGGGATCGGGCTAATGTTTGTATTAGCATCAATCTGTATGATATTTAGTGATATCCGCTTTTATCTCTATCTTCTATACTTAATACCGGTATTGCTCATTGTTTTGGCAAAGAAATTCATTACAATACCGAGAATGGGATTTGTAAAATACAGCAGGGAACGCAATAGGAAAAGATATATTCTATATTCAGTTATGACCATTTCAATCGTTATTTTTCTGCTGATAACGGTATTGGCTAAAAAAAGCCTGTTTCCGGGTGTCACCTCCGGAGCTGTTGTAGTTAGTACAATAGTATTTATCATTTGTATATCAATCGCATTTTTTTTGAATTTTAACAGAATGTACGTATATGCTTTTTTGATAACGGCATCCTTTATACTCTCCGAGATAATAATAGCGAAAACGGGAGTTATTTCCAGCGGCGGATATGCGTATTTGATTCCTTCAGTAGTAATGATAGCATTAGGAATTGTGTATTTATATAAATTCCTGCGAAAGTATCCACTGCCTGCAGAGGGAGTAGAAAATGACGAAAATTAGTTCTGCCGGCGATAAGAAAAAACCGCTTCCGGATATCGACAAAGTAATCCACGAACCGGCGCGTCTTATGATACTTGCAAACCTGTACGTGGTCGAAAGAGCGGATTTTATCTTCCTGATGCGGCAAACAGGGCTGACGCAGGGCAATCTGTCTTCCCACATGAGCAAGCTGGAAGCTGCCGGTTATATCGAGATCAAGAAAGAGTTTATTAGCAAAAAACCCCATACCGTTCTCCTTCTTACTAACGAAGGCAGGGCTGCTTTAAAGAGTTATATCCGGAGTATGAAACAGGTTTTCAACGGGCTGGCTGATTGATCAGCATAATGATAAAGTTAAAAGAATTTATTAAGAAGTTCATAACCTGAAAATCGAATATCTTTCTTTCTACAATCCCGATAATTCCGGAATAATAATTTATTCATTTGCTTAATATTTTTTGCAAACTTAACAGGTTTGATAAAAATATACATTCGTTTACAGTTCGCAGCAATTAAAAATACCGCATATATTTCACTTAATAACAGTAAAATGTGTACGGCATTGGTATAAAATTAACTATATCTTCTTGGGAACGTTCCATAAGGGAATTATTTTAAGACCGTAGTCGAACTTGCGCTGGGCAATTTTTGTAAATTCATTATTTGGTGTTGCGGAAGAAATGATGAACAAACCATAAGAAACTTTTTTCAACTTTAATCTACGACGAGGGTGAATAGCAGAGAGTTCAAGGATTTCCTCTTGCCTGGGGACATAAAACAGGAAGGAATACCGGTATCCTGCGATCAATTGAGGCATCTAAGCTTTGGTAAATTTTGCCCCGCTTAGCGGGATAATTTATACCTGTTTGTAAAAGCATAGCCGTTAACATATGTGTTCTACCGAGTACTTGGGAGAACTATGCTATATTAACCTCTCCCTTAGGGGAGAGGTTAAGGGTGAGGGTGAAATATTAAACGAGTTCAAATAACTAAATCTATACGAAATTACAAAATTTGCCAAAGTATTGTGAGGCATTATAAAATAACGCTACGTCAGGTTGTGTTCCCGATGTTTATCCGCAATGGTTTCAGCCAGTTTATCCAGAGAATTAAAATCAGCCTCCCGGGGAAATCCCTTACAAAGTACCGGCTCTAATATCTCTACCTTCAGGTTTGGAATCAATCCTGCAATTTGTTCAACCGCCTTGCCGCCCCAACC
>LJUD01000227.1 GCA_001304035.1 bacterium SM23_31
CTTTTTTAAAAGATTCTTTAAAAGGTTCAATATTATGCTCAAATACAGTGAGACCGGCGGCGAGTTTATGCCCGCCGTATTCCTTCAAATACTTTTCACAACTTTCTAAAGCGGCATATACATCGAATTCCGGAACACTCCGAATAGACCCCTTACCAATACCCTCCTCAACGGCGATCATCACCACCGGTCGATAGAATTTTTCAACCAGTCTGGAGGCGACAATTCCGATCACACCGGGATGCCATCCCTCCTTAAAGAGCACAAGCGGGTTTTTTGAACCTTCTTGAAATTCTTTTTCTGCTGCCTCGACAGCTTCACGTGCGGTTTTTTCCTCGATACTTTTGCGCTGCCGGTTTTCCTGTTCAAGAATCTGGGCGATTTCAAATGCTTCTGAGATTTGACTTGCCGAGAACAGTTTAACGGCGCGTTCAGCACTTCCTAGCCTTCCTACAGCGTTAATCCTCGGTGCAATTCCGAACAATATTTGTCCCGTACCTATAAATCTGTTGTGTAAAGAAGCAACATTTAACAGTGCATTCAAGCCGACATTTTGCCTGTTGTTAATCTTATCTAAACCTGTTCTTACCAGGATCCGGTTTTCGTCGATGAGAGGCACAATGTCTGCAGAACTGCCGACAGCTACCAGGTCGGTGTACTTAGCTAAATGTGAGACATCCCTTCCGATGGTTTTATCAAGAGCATGTACAAGTTTGAACGCAACGCCGACACCGGCGAGTCCTTTAAAAGGATACGGACAATCTTTCTGCATCGGATTTAACACTGCAAACGCCGGAGGAATCTCACTGCTCGGCTGGTGATGGTCGGTCACAATAACGTCGATACCACACTTCTGTGCGGCTGCTATCTCGTCAATAGATGTTATACCGCAATCTACCGTGATAATCAATGTGATGCCAAGATTCTTTGCTTCTTCGACTCCGCGAGAAGAAAAACCATATCCCTCTTTGAGCCTTTCCGGTATAAAGAAATACACATGCTCCGTTATTTCTTTAAAATAAAGATACAACAAAGAACAAGCGGTAATTCCGTCTACATCATAGTCGCCGTAAATCAATATTTTTTCACGGTTTTTCAGTGCATTCTGTATCCGGTCAACAGCAATATCCATATTTTTCAAAAGAAAGGGATCATAAAGATCGCTCAACCTGGGATTAAAAAACCGTTCTACTTCCGCAGCAGTCTTAATATCCCGATTAATTAGGATTTCCGCAATGACCTTTGGAACGTCCAGTTCAGCGGCGAGATTTTCTCCGCCACTATCAGAAGAAATTCCGGGAAATATCCATTCTTTTTGCATGTGTTCAAACCTTCAGTGAATTGCCTGCCCCATTTTACCGGGGGTCCGCCTCTTTGTCAGGGAATGCCGCTATTATAAGTTCGTGGTCCATATATGGATTCGCATCATTTTTGGGACTTTTTCCCGTCAATGAGGACCAAATAGTGGATTAATTATAATTTACTTCTTGCGGAAAATCATTTTTAATGTATTTAAATTCCCTGAAAATAGCAAGCAGTAATATTAATAATCAATGTTATCTTAAATTTCATCTTTCATCATAAATTAGTTGATTATTCACCAAAAAACATGTAACTTATTTACAAACACTCGGAAAATTATTCTCGTCGGCTTAAAATTCTTTATGTATTTAGAGTAAAATCCTTTTAAATATTTCTGCAAAAGGAGACATTATTATGATTACAAAAGAGCAAATAATGGATGCTCTCAATGAATGCAAAGACCCGGAGATTCCTATGGTTAGTATTGTTGAACTCGGGCTTGTCTATGAAGTTCAAATTAACGGCGATATTGTCGATATAAAAATGACGCTGACCACTCCCGGATGCGGCATGGCTAAATATATAGCGCAAGAGGCAAAAATGAAAGTTGAAAGTCTCGAAGGCGTTAAAGAGGCAAACGTGAATATTGTCTGGGACCCGCCATGGACGCCTGAAAAAATAAGCGATGAAGCCAAAAAGCGTCTCGGCTTTGCATAATATTTTGCTTTGTTAAATAGAGAAACCACGCAGCAGTTGTATCGTTCATAAATCTAATGCTCTGTCATAAAGAATTTTAGATTTTGTGCTAATGCGTGGTTTTTTGTTTTGGGAATCTGTCCTGAAGTTTCTGTATCGATATTTTGCATACCAGATAAGGAAGTTTGGTAGATTTTCCTGTTAATCGCTTAATTTACAAATGATTTCTAAATAATTGCGGAGGTAATTAATGTATAAGCGGGCAGTTATTGTTTTAATAATCGCAGCGGTTGCAATTTTTTGTTTTTTCTTAACATTCACGGAACACGAAGCCGGCGCTCAAACCCGTTCACAACAAGAACAACCGCAGGCAAAAACGCAGATAGTTCTTCTCGGAACGGGGACGCCCAACGCCGAAACCGAACGGTCGGGCCCTTCGGTGGCGATTGTCGTTAACGACACCCCGTATCTTGTTGACTTTGGCCCCGGTGTGGTCAGACGTGCAGCAGCGGCGGCACAAGCCGGAGTGAAGGGGCTGCAGGTTTCAAACCTAAAGCGGGCATTTGTAACCCATTTGCATTCGGATCATACTGCCGGTTATCCGGACCTGATACTTACGCCATGGGTCGAGGAGAGAAACGAACCGCTTGACGTTTATGGACCGCCCGGAATTATGAACATGACCGAACACATTTTAGCGGCTTACGAAGAAGACATTGCTGTGCGGATTCATGGACTGCAACCTATTAATTCAGAGGGGTATAAAGTGAACGTATCCGAGATCGAGCCTGGGGAAATATACAAAGACGACAATGTAACGGTAAAAGCATTTTCAGTGCATCACGGAGCATGGGAATATGCATACGGCTACCGGTTTGAAACCCCTGACCGTACTATTGTTATCTCGGGAGATACCACACCGAGTGAGAATCTCGTAAAAAATGCACAGGGATGCGACGTGCTGATCCACGAGGTTTATTCCGAAGCCGGTTTCAAGAAACGACCGGAGGAATGGCAGCGGTACCATGCGAATTCACATACTTCGACCCATCAATTGGCAGAAATTGCCAACCGTGTTAAGCCGAGACTGCTGATCCTGTACCACCAGCTGCATTGGGGCTCAACGCCGGAAGAGATGCTCGCCGAAATCGCCGAGATTTACAAAGGCAAGGTGGTTTTCGGGAATGATTTGGAAGTGTGGTGAGGGGTATTCAAGCAAATATCTATAAACCTGAAGTAGTCTTCGGAACTAAAAAAAAATGATTCTCTTTGTAATTGATTTCTACTTTTTCTATATTTGTAGTAGTAGGTTCAGTATATATAGGAATCTTGCTTTCTTCTTTTGCAATTGGGAATTCAAATCCTTTAATCTCGCAAACAATACTACCAAAAGGCAAT
The DNA here is from genome assembly GCA_001304035.1 of bacterium SM23_31. GTDB lineage: Bacteria > SM23-31 > SM23-31 > SM23-31 > SM23-31 > SM23-31. Next base: position 3,397 of record LJUD01000227.1, read on the forward strand.
ATGTTTATATTAATATTTATCTTAGGATACATAGAATTTCTCCCTATTTTTCTTCATTCCATTTGCCACCATAAGATCTAAATTCTAAACCTGTAACAGGAGATTGTTTAATAATTTCCTGGTGAACAATTTGGTGTACTTTTTTTGATACCTGATTGATTAGTTCATGTAATATTTTTTGTGTTTGTTGAGGAATTTGACTAGGATCAATGTTTGGTGGAAGCTGCAAATTTATATTAAAATTAAGCTGAGGGGAAGACGGTATCTTTCGGTTTTTCCTCATCTTAATTGTTGTATTAAATATGTGTAATTTTTTTTCACTTTCTATTATTGCCAGAGGCATTTCTTTTAAAACCTTTTCTTCTGAATCAGAAAGCTCTATTTCGGGATGAATAGGTTCTGGTAATTTTAAAAATTTTTCATACCTTACGAAAATTTGCCAAATTAGTTTCTCCAAATTATCATCAGGTATAACTATAGGAAGTCCAATGTCACTCGCTTCTTTTCTTCCTATACCATGACCATGAGAATACATTTTCTCAGTAAGCGTCTCTATAATAGAATCGATTTTTTCTTCATCTATTTTTGCTTTACGAGAAGTTAATAGTTTTCTTGCAACCAATCGAATATGTGAATGTTGCCTATTTACACTTCCCAACGTTAAAGGGCCAATCTGTTTTGCCAATGCACCTACAATTTCTGCTAAAGATGACTGGTCATTAATATTTGCTCTTTCCTTAATGAACGAAAGAAATGAGTTAACATCTTCCACGGATATTTCTTCTTGAGTCAGCACGCTTTCACCAATTGTAGATTTAACTAAAGTAGGGTCTATTGGTCCCAATTCTGCCTTTTTACTCATAATAATATTATCAGTACCTAAAGATAATAGAGTAGCTGCGCTTTGTGCTTTGTATGGAATTAAAACATTGAATTCATCACAGAATTCTCTAATCATGCATGCTATTCGCCAAGGTACACTTACATCTCCTCCCCTACTATAAAGGTATAAATCAACAATCTTTTTCTCTTCAGTAAAGTCTAAATTCAAAAGATGTTCATAAATTGGTAATACAGCATCTTCAGCAATTCTTGAACCAATAGGTTTTCTATCGCCTGTGAAGTAAATAATTACTCTACTTTTTCGAACTTTCTCTATTTCACTTATTAAGCTTAAGACTATTTGTTTCATTTTTACTTTCACTAAAATAATTATATCAATTGATATAACTACTAATTTTAAAAAATATTAGCAAATAATATCTTTATTTTCTAATCGTTTTTTTATCGGTATAACTTTAAAAAATATTATTAGTACATATTATACAAAGCATATCTTTTTATAAAATAAGGACAAGAAGTGGTATAAATTTTCAGAAAAATTTGCTTCCCCGTATTATACAATTTGTTAGATCGTATTTTTGAAAGCAAGTATAGTAAGTATTTTTTGCTTAAACTCAAAAATAATATATTATATCTTTTACTAAAAATCAATGCCTTTTTCGCATGTAGGTTAAAGCAAATATAATATTTTTGTCTGTGAATAGTTTTTTAGCTGTTCTTATGCCAGGTACTAAATCCATATCTCCTGACACAGCACAGCAGTATCAAACTCATAGGTAATAAATATCTAGAGAAGTTTTACAGCAATTGCAACATCAGTCTCTTTTTCTTCATGATGCATTACTATCTGATTGCATGCATTACACAAAACATTTTTTGGTTTGAATCTACCAAATTCGACTTCAACTCCAGTCGATTTTAAAGATGAAATATATCTTTTATGCCGTCTAATCCTGCCCGGGTCTTTATATTGCAGATACCGAGCTAACGCCGAAAAATAATAGATTTTTCTATTTGGGCATCGTTACCAACAAAGAATAGATACGAATGGCATAAAGAATGCGAGTCTAACCACTTTTGAAGAACACCGCCTGTCTTTAGTCATGCCTCAAAGAGTGAGAAGTAAACGTTAAAACCATCTATAAGAAATGTTGTCCGGTTCACTATCCGAAAAAATAAAAATCCATACGGCCCGCAATCCGTAGGGGGCTAGTATTTTACATGCCCACTGGGGATGAATTCACTTTAATATCTGCATAAAATTTACCCTTGTCAAGTATTTCGTAGACTATTTTGCAAAATGTCCTGTAACCCAAGTTTGACAGGATTTTGGTGATTTTGTGCTTGGGCGAAAATAGTGGTGTAATAAAAACAAGAACTTACAGGTTTTGGGGAGCTTATTTTGCTGAAAA
>LJUD01000228.1 GCA_001304035.1 bacterium SM23_31
ACATGCCGAATCCCTTGTACGGCTTTCTTTTCCAGTAATGAATATTATGCTGTGATGCATATCCCGGCTTAGCGAAATTTGAAACTTCGTAATGTTCGTAACCTGATTTTCCCAGGAATAAGTGTGCAAATTCGTACATTTCCGCAACAGCATCCTCATCCGGCAATTGTAATGCCCCGGATTGTAAAAGTCCGGTCATTTTTGTTCCCTTTTCCAGCATCAGCATATAGGCAGAGATGTGTTCCGCGTGTACAGCAGCGGCGTCCTCCAATGTCTTCTTCCAGCTTTGCATTGTCTGACCGGGTATACCGTAAATAAAATCCAAACTTATATTATGAAATCCCGTTTTTCGTGCGACATCCACGGTGGTCAAGCAGTCATTCACAGAATGAATTCGTTCGAGGATCGTTAATTCGTTGGGATTAAGCGACTGAACACCTATCGATAACCTGTTGACACGGGCTTCCATGTAAGCGGAGAGCGTTTCTTGCAGTGCGGAATGCGGATTAACTTCTACGGTTATTTCAATATCCTCCGTTATATCGAATTCCGCAAGAATTTTTGATAAAAGTGACGTAATTTCAGACGCAGGGGCGTATGAAGGAGTTCCGCCGCCAAAATAAACTGATTGGACGTGTACAGTGCGTTTGTCAACACTGCGGGCAAACAGGTCGAACTCACGTGATAAACGGGAAAAATACCGCTCTATTTTTTCAAATCCACAGTCAGCAGTCGAAAAAAAATCGCAATAGCTGCACCGGTGCTCACAAAACGGTATGTGAAAATAAAGACCCCAATCTTCTTTTTGCATAATTTAAAATTTGCCGCAAAGATGCAAAGGATGTTTAGTTTTTAGTTGTCGGCTTTTAATACAATTAAAGATCATCTTTAACGAAAGAAAGAAAAGAACCTGTCTGAACCGCGGATGCCTATGATATAATGATCGGTATGATCCTAATAATCGGGATGGTATCATAAACATCATTTCATCTGCGTTTATCTGCGGCTCAGTGTATTTTTATTATACAAATATTCTGTTTATTGGTCAACATAATTTTTTATGTAGAAATTCCTTGTTTTTTTTATATAAAGTTATTATCTATCTGTATATTTTTAATTCCGGCGCTTTTATACCGTATGAAAAACCAAAAAGTTGCCCAAATTGATCAAGACCATATTTCCGCCGCTTCGCAGTTGTCATCCAAGGATTTCCGTGTACTCATAGAATCAGTAAAAGAAGACCGAAGTTGTGCCATTTGCAGATGAAATAAAATTCATTACCGGACGGCGTATTTTAAAGCATAAAGATGTAATAAAAAGCCGTTTAATCAACGATGTAATGCTCCTTGTAACCTTTTTTCACTAAATGGGGATTCCCAATTTTTTATAAGCGTTAATATTTAAATTTGAATCTTAAAAGTCTTGCGTTGTATACAGTGTACAAGTATTAACTTCTTATAACATTTAGTACAAAGAAAATGTTGTAATCTGAATAACTTAAAAATCTTGCGGAATCGATCTTATTCCTAATAGATTCAATACCATACATCAGCATCCATATCAAATCCTAGATTATTCTTGTTGAACATACCGCAACGTAGTATTCACTTTGCAGCTGAGCAGGAGCGGTTGTTCAATAATAACTATTTTATAAAACATCAAATGATTTTTCCCCTAAGCTATCAGTATAGATGAACAAAGTCCTGAATATTCATGTTTTTTTGTCATAACAGCGTCTTTATGATAAGATAATAATTGAGTTTATATCTGTATACTCAAATTAAATAATCCAATTTCATTAATCTATTAAGGAGGTTTAGTATGAGTGTTTTAACTTATTTAAAGAACAGGCGGAACGGAATTCCGGTGCAAATTTCTGTAATTGCCGTATTGATATTACTGCTTTCCGTGACACCTCTTTTTGCCCAGCAGGGAGTTGAAAAACCGAAAGCTAACTATGAACTGGCAGAAAAATTTTCATCGGAGAATTTACGGCAGTACGTCTATGACACTTCCGTCCGGCCAAACTGGATCGAAGAAAGCGATTTGTTCTGGTATACCTATCGAAACAGTACAGGGAGGCATTATTACCTTGTCGATCCCGTGAATAAAACGAAAAAACCGGTATTCGACAATGCACAATTTGCCGCTGCACTTTCATCACGTTTTCATAAACCGTACGATCCGACACAGTTGCCCAGTCTCACCATTAAATTTGTGAAAGATATGCAGGCAATTGAGTTTGCGATTGATACTGTACGGTATGAATACGATTTAACAACAGGTAAACTCGACTCGGTCGGAATAGTCGAGCAGCGCGGTCGGGGTGCTGCTCCTCCCCAACGCGGAGGTGGAGAAATGGATGCTTCACGCGCAAGAGGTGCTTCACGCGAATGGCGGAGTTTCTCGCCCGACAGCACGATATTTGCTTATTCAAAGAATTACAACCTGTACGTCATGGGAGCGGACAGCATAGAGCGCCAGCTTACATTCGACGGTGAAGATAATTACAGCTTCGGCGGGGATACCTCAAAAACCCGCAAGGTGCGCGCAAGCGTTACATGGTCGGAAGATTCTAAAAGGTTCTTTGTGAGAAGGTCCGACAGCCGCAAAGTCCTGGAGCTTTATCTTGTAAATGAAGTTGCCCCCGCACCCGAGGGTTCGCCACTAACATACGCCCGCCCCCGGCTCCAAACGTATCAGTACGCCATGCCCGGCGATGAGTTTGTAACTCAAAATGAACTTTTTGTGTATGACGTAGAGTCGAGAAATTTCATGCCGGTTCCTATTGAAAAATGGAAAGACCAGAGATTGTCAGGCTACGGGTGGGGAAAAAATTCGAATGACCTCTATTTTCAGCGTAAAGACCGTACACAGGACAGGCATGATGTTTGTTTATACAACGTTGATACCGGTGAAGTTAAGGTGCTTATTAATGAGTACATTCAGGACTCATACGTCGAAACGCAGGGGATCAGATATCTTAATGATTACAGCGAGTTGGTCTGGTGGTCCGAAAGAGACGGATGGGGACATTACTACCTGTTCGACGGAGACGGTAATCTTAAAAACCAGATCACTTCCGGAGCATTCCGGGCAGGTTCAATTACACGAATCGATACCACAGGACGTGTGTTATATTTTAATGCTAACGGACGTGAGCCCGGTGAAAATCCATACTATAATCACTTCTACCATGTCAATTTTGATGGAACCGGATTAAAACTGCTCAATCCCGGAAATGCAAGCCATTCAGTGTCAATGTCACCTTCGAACAACTTTTTTGTGGATAATTATTCCCGTATTGACATGGCGCCAAAGTCTGATTTGCTGGACAACATGGGTAATTTTATAATGAATCTCGAAGAGACTGATGTATCCAAGCTCAGGGAATATGGCTGGGATTTTCCGGAACCGTTCAAGGTAAAATCGGCAGACGGTGTCTGGGACGTATACGGTGTAATGTTTAAACCGTTTGATTTTGATCCGAATAAAAAATACCCGATCATTGCGCATGTTTATCCCGGACCGCAGACGGAAAGTATCACCTTTACTTTTTCACCGACGAACAGCGATATGACGCTTGCGCAGCACGGTTTTATCGTTATCCATATAGGAAACCGGGGCGGCAGTCCGCAGCGGTCGAAAGCATACCATAATTACGGTTTTGGCAATTTGCGCGATTACGGTCTTGCCGATAAAAAAGCGGGAATCGAGCAGCTTGCGGCTCGTTATTCTTTTATCGACGTCGACAAGGTAGGCATCTACGGACACTCCGGCGGCGGATTTATGTCGACAGCGGCAATGGTGGTCCCGCCCTACAATGATTTCTTTAAAGTAGCCGTTTCCTCTTCGGGTAATCACGATAATAATATGTACAACGCCAACTGGAGCGAGAAGCATCACGGTATAAAAGAAGTCGAAAAGACTGAAACTGCAAGAGGGCAGCAAAGAACCGGCAGGACCCGTGGTGATAACGGCCAGGAAGAAGCAGAAGAAGTGGAAATCACCTTCGAAATTACGGTGCCGGCTAACCACGAAATGGCGGAGAACCTTAAAGGTCACCTACTGTTAGTTCATGGTACCATGGATAATAATGTCCATCCCGGTAATACAATTAGAATGGCGGATGCCTTGATAAAAGCGGGAAAACGGTTTGACCTTATGATGATGCCCGGGCAGGCTCACGGATATCGCGGTGAATACTCAACATACTTCACTAAACTATTACGGGATTATTTTTGTGAGAACCTTATCGGCGATTCCGATAAAGATATCGACATGTTTGAAAAAAAGTGAAGTAAGACCGACTATTTTATATTGTAGAGCATATTTCTCGCAAAGACGCAGAGTTCGCAAATAAAAATTATTAAAAATTGAAGTTGCATCAGGTTTTTAATAACAACACATGTTTATATCGTCAATACATGTAAAAATATTTTGCGCACTTTGCCCCGCTGCGAAGCAGTCCCTACCACAAAGCGACCACTTTGTGGCGGAAAAGAGGCTGCTTCGCGGCGGCTTTGCGAGATTTTTTTTATTAATTTTGTTTCATTTATTTGTCTGAAATTTAACCAAAGAAGGAGGTATGACAATGAACGTGTCGGCATTTTTACACCGTGTACGGGATTTAACAAGGTCCCCGTTAGTGTTTTCAGTGATGTTTGTCTTTGTTTTTACATCATCACTGTCTTTTGCGCAGGAAACCAATAAGGTAAATCCGAACTATGAACTGGCGGAAAAATTCACGAGTGACAAGGTCCGGGAATTGCTTTATGATACCTCTATCAATGTGAACTGGATTGAGAATACCGACCAATTCTGGTACCGGTTCAAAAACAATAACGGCACACATTTTACGCTTGTTGATCCTGTAAAGGAAACCAAACAGCCGGTTTTCGATAATGTTAAATTGGCCTCAGCGCTGAGCAAATACCTGAATAAGCCGTATGATCCTTTGCATAATCCGGTCAGTACTATCAAATTTGTAAAGGAGAATAAAGCGGTGGAGTTTCAGATTGACAGCCTGAAGTTTGAGTATGATCTATCGACAGCGGCTGTTACCTTTATCGATACCGTGAGAACACCGGAGAGACAAAGGGAAACATGGAAAAGCTTCTCGCCGGACAGTGTTTATGTAGTGTTTGCGAAAAATCACAATTTATTTGTCATGGATGCAGAAGATCCAGACAGTGTCGAACATCAATTAACAACCGAAGGTGAACGGTGGTACAGTTTTGCTTCAAGCGACGACGACACCACAACCAAACGTGTAAGAGCACGCGTACAGTGGTTTGAAAACTCTCATAAGTTGTATGTGGTCAGGCAGGACAGGCGTAAAGTAAACGACCTATGGGTAATTGACGTGCTCAGCGAACCGCGCCCAACCCTTGAGACGTATAAATATCCCATGCCCGGTGAAGAAAATGTGCCTCAGTACGAATTATGGTTTTTTAATGCTGAAAAAAGGACAAAAGTAAAGGCGGAAGCAGACAAATGGATTGACCAGGCAATCGGCGGGACGTATATCGGCGGCGGCGGTATATTTATAGGAAAAACCAATGATAAGCTATATTTTGTTCGCAGGAGCAGGGACTGGAAAGACATTGAACTGTGTGCAGCCGACACA
>LJUD01000229.1 GCA_001304035.1 bacterium SM23_31
GGGCGGATTGCATTCGAGTGAGACAGGTTCTCCTGAAATGCTTATGGAGCTTGTGTACCGGCTTGCCGTTGACGAGTCGGAATTCATAAAAGATATTCGAGAGAACTCGATTGTAATGATCACACCTGTTTTAGAGCCGGATGGCCGCGACAAATTAGTTGATGTTCGTATGGCGCCGAGAAAAGATTCGGCTGCGGTTGTTCCACCGTTGCTTTACTGGGGTAAGTATGTTTCGCATGATAACAACCGCGACGGTTTATCGCTTACTTTAAAAATATACCAGCATAGTATGAAGACATATCTTGAATATAAAGCACAGGTGAAGCATGACCTGCACGAATCAGCATCCCATTTATATGTATCAACCGGTACAGGACCGTATAATGCCTGGTTAGACCCGATTGTTATCGATGAATGGCAGACGATTGCGTACCAGGAGGTTACCGAGTTGACAAAGGAAGGGGTTCCGGGTGTCTGGACGCATGGATTTTATGACGGATGGACGCCGAATTATGAATTTATGATCGGAAACCTGCACAATGCTATCGGCCGTTTTTATGAAGTACAGGGCGCCGGAGACGGCAGCACCCGCAGAATATCCGGTAGACCGGAGCGTGCCTGGTACCGCCCGAATCCGCCTTTGGCTTCTACAATGTGGTCGATTAGAAACAATGTTAACCTTTCCCAGAGCGGTGTTCTGGTTGCAGTAAATTATGTTGCTACCAATAAAGAGAAATTCATGGAGAACTTCTACTTGAAAAGTAAACGCTCAGTAGCCAAAGCAACAACCGAAGGCCCAGCCGCATATGTATTTCCGGCTGAAGACCCGCGGAAAGGACAGCAGGCACGGCTTTTGAAATTGTTCCAGATGGAGGGTGTCGAAGTGCACAGGGCGACTACTTCATTTACGGTAGAAGGGCAAACGTTTGGTGCCGGCAGCTACATTTTGCGTCTGGACCAGCCGTATTCGCGAATTGCGGACATGTTTTTGGATAAACAATATTTCAATCCGAACGACCCGAGACCGTATGATGACGTCGGTTGGACGCTCGGCCCGCTTTATAATGTGAAAACAGTGCGCATTGAGGACACTTCGATCCTTTCAGTCCCCATGACCTTGATAAAAGGCGAAATCAAGCCGGAGAGCGGTGTGAAAATTCTGACTCGCAATGATGAGCATATTCAATTTGGCTTAGCTAATAATATTAAGCATGTTGTTCTGGCATCCGGGGATGGTAAATCCGTAATAGTCGATTATTCACCGGGATTGAACGAATATGCTTCTACTGCGTACCTGATTAATTACTGTGCAGATAATATGTTAACTACTTTCAGGTTTAAAAAGAGCGCATTAAAGATACATGCTGCTGAGGAATCGTTTACTGTTGCGGGTAAGGAATTTAATGCCGGGACTTTTATTTTAAAATCTTCCGAGAATACGGGTGATTTAGAACAGCAGCTTGATGAAGCGGGCAAAGTATATGGATTCATTGCTTACTGTGTAGTGGAAGTGCCGGACGTTCCGATGCATGAAATAGAGGTGCCGCGTGTCGCATTAGTGCATAACTGGAGTTCAACTCAGACTGAGGGATGGATCCGTATTGCGCTTGATGAATACGAAATCCCGTACGATTACGTCGGACTGCAAGAAATTCGGGATAATACGCGGCTTAGAAGCACTTATGATGTAATCATGCTGGGGCCCATGGGTCTCACGCAGGCTTTGAACGGTGTACAGGGAAATACTCCGAGGCCTTATAGAAAGACCGACCTTATGCCGAACATTGGGCGACAGGCTTCGACCGACGATATACGCGGCGGTATTGAATTTGAGGGTGTTATTAACCTGAGAAATTTTATCGAGCAGGGCGGTCTGTTTATAACGTTCACCAGTGTTTCGGAATTTCCGATTCATTTCTTTTTTGCGCAGGATTTAACGATAAAAGAGACGCCGAATCTTTGGGCGCGCGGCGGCGTATATAAAACAATACTTGAGGATGCTGCCAGTCCGGTCGCTTACGGATTCGGTGAAGAACTTGGTGTGTATTTCAATTCCTCGCCGGTATTCAGCGGCGGCAGAGCCGTTGGTGAAACCGTTTCAACAACGCAGAGACCATCAGGACGCGGTGGAATAGGTGATGAAGATATTATCCAGGGTCGTCCGAGAACTCAGGGACAGCCGCCCGCCGGTGCCGGAGGACAAGCCCGTGCACGACAAATGACTGAACAGGTTCAGACGCAGGTTCAACAGCAACTTCAGATTCCCCGGGAATTCGAAAGAGGCGATTTTGCCAGACGCGGCGCTGCCGGTGCTGGATATAGAACCATTTTCCGGTTTAATCCCAATACTCAAGACCTGCTTATAAGCGGCGGTATCATGAGCGGAGAGGAACTTGCCGGAGCACCTGCGGTTGTTACTGCGAAAATGGGTGAAGGCCATACATTGATGTTCAGCAATAATCCCTTCTGGCGCGGTGAAACACAGGGCTCTTATACGCTGGTCTTTAATGCTCTCCTCCATTATAACGACCTGGATGCCGGCAGACGATAATTCGTTATTTAAATATCGGACAGGAGATTTATGTAAACGCAGCTCCGGGCACCAGGGGCTGCGTTTTTTAATAATGATGATGCATTTTTGAAACTTCTTAAAAAATTTGAAATTTTTTTCTTGTTTAATTGTAAAATAATATGTAAATACAAATCTGTAATCTAATATATACTCGTATCTTAATTATTCATCGCATATTATTAAAATATACTACGAATACGAATTTTTATTGTTAAGGTCAATTAAAGTCAATTACATTAAGTAACTTTTGAAATAAGGATATTTTCCCCTTTCATATCTATTCTATAGTTGGTACAACCGCATATATTGTTCGATTAATCCGGATATTCTATCCGATTAAGCCGACCAAAGTAATGTGAAAAATGATTCCCTCATTGTATCAATAAGTTAGGAGGCATTATTATGATTAAGATGAATTATGGTTATTCCAGGAAGAAGTCCGGTCAGGGGATGTTGTTTTATTCACTCTTGACAGGATTAATATTAGTTCTTTTAGTAATTGGTTCTGCTTTTGCGCAGCAAAAAATTGACGAGGAGTATACGGCAAAAATAAAGGAATTCACGTTTGAACCTTTTTCCACAAAGTATGTGAATTATCTTCCGTATTCGGAGACAGTTCCGACACCTTTAGACATTCTCGGACATATTGCCGGCGCCCCTGATGTGTTGAGCTATACTCACGAGATATACCGCTACATGCGCGCTCTTGCAGATGCTTCACCACGGGTTGAGGTATTCAACATGGGTATGACCGAAGAAGGGCGGGAAATGCTCCTTGTTGTAGTTTCGAATGAGGAGCATATTAAAAACCTTGTTAGGTACAAGGAAATAAACGCTAAACTGGGAGACCCAAGAAAAATTAGTGAAACCGAAGCAGAGGAATTAATTAAAGAAGCGCTGCCGATGTACTGGGTAACTGGCGGATTACATTCGGGTGAGACGGGTTCTCCCGAAATGCTTATGGAGCTTGCCTACCGGATTGCAGTTGACGAATCACAATTCATAAAAGACATTCGTGAGAACTCGATTGTAATGATAACACCTGTTTCAGAACCGGATGGGCGCGACAAATTAGTTGATGTTCGCATGGCACGGAGAAAAGATTCCACTGCGGTCGTTCCGCCGTTTCTTTACTGGGGTGCATATATTGGCCATGATAACAACCGCGACGGGTTAGGTCTTACCTTGAAATTATCACAGCACATGGTAAAGACGTTCCTTGAATATCGTCCTCAGGTAATGCATGACCTTCATGAATCCGCATCTCATTTATATATTTCAACCGGAACAGGTCCGTATAATGCATGGTTTGATCCTATTACTATAAATGAATGGCAGTCAATGGCTTATGAGGAAATTACGGAACTGACAAAAGAAGGCGTGCCGGGTGTATGGACACACAATTTCTTTGACGGTTGGGGGGGAATGTACATGTCTTCCGTAGCAAACAGCCATAATTCGATAGCGCGCTTCTATGAAACTCAAGGTGCGGGTGATGCCGGTAACCGCAGAATATCCGGCAGACCTGAACGCGCCTGGTACCGTCCGAATCCGCCTTTGGCTTCTACGATGTGGTCAATGAGGAATAATAATAACATTATGCAAAGCGGTATATTAGTCGGCATGAATAACGCTGCTGTCAATAGAGAGACATTCATGGAAAATTTTTACCTGAAGAGTAAACGTTCCGTTGCAAAGGCTACTACTGAAGGACCAGCTGCCTATGTTTTTCCGGCTGCGGACACAAGAAAGTGGCAGCAGGCGCGCCTTTTAAACCTGCTCAAGTTTCAGGGCATTGAGGTGCATAAAACAAATTCTTCAATTACGATAGAAGGACAAACCTTTGGCGCAGGCAGCTATGTCGTGCGTCTTGACCAGCCTTATTCCCGTGCGGTTGATATGGTTCTGGATAAACAGTATTTCAATCCGGATGATCCAAGACCGTATGATGACGTCGGTTGGACGCTCGGACCATTGTATAATGCAAAAACGGTGCGGATTGAAGACACATCGATTCTTTCGGCGCCAATGACCTTGGTAAAAGAAAATATCAAGCCGGAAGGCGGCGTGAAATTCTTGACCGGCGGCGATAATCAATTTCGATTCAGCTTATCTGAAAATAGCTATTTCGTTTTAACATCAAGTGAAATTACAGACTTCGCTTCCACTGCATATCTGATTAATTACTGTGCTGATAATATCTTAACAACTTTCAGGTTTAAAAAGAGCGCATTAAAGATAAATGCCGCAGAGGAATCATTCACTGTCGCCGGTAAGGAATTTAATGCAGGTACTTTTATATTAAAATCCTCCGAGAACCCGGGTGATTTGGAGCAGCAACTCGATGAAGCGGGTAAAGAGTACGGATTCTTTGCCTACGGTGTTGAGGCAGTGCCGAACGTTCAGATGCATGAAATAGAGGTACCGCGCATCGCTCTCGTGCATAATTGGTCATCAACACAAACTGAGGGATGGATCCGCATCGCTCTTGATGAATACCAAATCCCGTACGATTATGTTGGATTGCAGGAGATACGGGATAATACGACGTTGAGAAGCACTTATGATGTAATTATGCTGGGTCCTATGAGTGCTGCGCAGGCTTTGAACGGTGTCAGCGGAGACTCGCCGAGACCCTATAAAAAGACTGATCTGACACCTAATATTGGCCGCCAGGCTTCGACTGACGATATTCGCGGCGGTATTGAATTTGAAGGAATTATCAACCTGAGAAATTTCATCGAACAGGGCGGTCTGTTTATTACGTTAACCAGCAGTACGGAACTGCCGATTCATTTCTTTTTTGCTCAGGGTTTAACGATAAAAGAGACCCCGGATCTTTGGGCGCGCGGCAGTGTCTTTAAGGCACTACGGGAAGATAAAACCAGCCCGATAGGCTACGGGTTTGATGATGAATTAGGTGTGTATTTCGGTTCCTCACCGGTATACAGCGGCGGCAGAGCCGTTGGCGGTACTGTTTCTACAACACAGAGACCGTCAGGAAGGGGTGGAATAGGTGATGAAGATATCGTCCAGGGGCGTCCGAGAACTCAG
>LJUD01000230.1 GCA_001304035.1 bacterium SM23_31
ATCCAGCAATGCATTGTCTTTCTCCCGCGCCTCAATAAACAAATTGATTGCGCCCTGGTATCGTGCTTTTTCATATTCTGCCCATGCCTGATCAATCAACTGCTGTGCCCCGACCGGGTCTTTTGGAGTAGGGCTTAAACTCAGATTGCCGCCCCCGCACGAAGCTAAAATCAATAAAACACAAAGTACAACAACTATTTTTTCATAATTTTTCATGAATTACTATCTTACCAATGCCATTTTCAGCACTTTACTGAAATGATTTGTTTTTAACATATAAAAATATATGCCTGCCGAGACAGGTACGCCCATATCGTTACGGCTGTCCCATTCCACCATATAGCTTCCTGCGGATTGATCATGATCGACAAGCGTTCTTACTTTCTGCCCCGCCGTATTATAGATTGTTAAGGTAACGGTATCATCCTTCGGCAGACGGTATTTGATTTGCGTTGCCGGGTTAAAAGGATTAGGGAAATTCTGATACAGCATGTACGTTTCCGGTTCCGGCACTGTTTCGCGTTTAAAGGGAATTTCAACCATCCGTGAAATATTGCCAGCCCTGTCTGCAACTGAAAATAACAATGTAAAACTCCCGGATTGTTTAAAGTTTTCAACGGTTATTTCATACATATCGCCGTCCGGATTTACTATCTTATTGTTATATACTCTGGAATCGATTTCCGTTTTACAAGATTCCACACCGCTTTCATTTTCAAAAATACGCACGTTAAAACGAACATTTTCCGCATCAAACGATTCAATAGACGCCACATCCGGAGGATAATTATCAGCCGCAATAAAATACAGCCCAAACCTGTTTATTTCAGCCTGTACAATTTTATTTTCCGGATCGATATGATTCGAGATAAACCGAATATTTGAATTTTTTTCATCCGCATAATAAATACCGTACTTCTTCAATTCATCCGGAGGCAGTTCCAGATAACGACAGTCAAAAGACAGGTTCCCGTTTTTCAATATAGTTTCCTCATCCATGCCTCCGCCGATATAATAACTTTGCACGGGTTTTTCGAGTGTCTCAGGAAAATCCATTCCCTGAATTAACCATCTGAAATATTTCTGTCTCTCATCGGGCATAATAATTATCTTTTTATCGTTCCGGACGAAATTTGCCGGAAATGAAAGATTTACGCACCGGTCATTATATTTGTAACCCCCTGTTTTAGACAAAAGCCCCAGGGTAAATGTTGTGCTGTCTTTTATAGCACTGCCAAAGTTATCGGCAGCAACCGCAAGGATTTTTACAGAGCCGGTCTGATCCGGTTCAAATATATAATCGGCTTTCCAGATGAATTCATTCCCAATTTTATGTACATCTATGCCGGTTTTCTGTTTATTCATTATCAGAGTAACTGCAGGTGTACCGACGAGCGTATCGGAAGCAAATATTACAATATCGATGTAATCGGCAGATACGGGATTAGAAATTATTTTAAGTTCGAGTGTTGCAGATGATTTAACATATACCCGCATTGTATCACTGTCGCTGTTCCCTTCCGGATCGATAGCCGTTAACACAATGGATTCGATGCCTACAAATCCATGCCGGGCGGATAATATCAGCAAATGATTCGCCCCTCTCTCCAGATTTTCTTCAACTGCAAAAATATTATAACTTTGAATTTCCCACAATAGCAAGTCATCCGGCGTATCTGCGTCAAATACATATTTATTTAAATTAACCGGCGCGCTTGTATCCCCTGTAACGAATTCCACATCGGGCAAATGCCCTAAAATCGGTTCTTTCCCAAATGTTACCGTTACAGTCATCGGGTCACTGACGGTAAGAGCGTTAACTATATTGGTTGCAGTAAACGTAAAGTTTCTGCTTCCTTTATAATCCTGATCGATAACCGTAAATGTAGCCACATTAGTCGAGGGATTAATTGAGACATTAACCTTTGCATCTGCAGATGGAGCAACAGACCATTGTATATTGCTTCGGTCACTTAATGGAAAAATGAACACGTAATCATCGAGGTCGAGTGTGCCCGGTCTATTCTTTGTTATTTCTATATCCGGAATATCCGATACAATGGGCACTCCCGGTGCGATAGGCTGAATAATTATTGTGTGCGTATCGAAGTTATTCTCAGGGTCTTTAACGGTGAATGTTACAACTTCCTGCCCTGTAAAGGTTGCGTTCGGTGATGCAATTACTGCAGCATGGGGTGATGTACTGCCGATATTAATAGTAATATTTTGATTGCCAGAAACGCTCCATGTCAGATTCTCCTTCTGTGTATCATTGTCGATCACATAATTATCAAGTATCAGCGAGGTATCACCTCCTACAGGGATATACAGGAGTTCGGGCAGATCGTAAATGAGGGGGCGCCCGTTATCGAATACCAAAACTCTGACAGTATCTTTTGCTGATTCTCCTGTATGGTCTGAAACGGTGAAAATCACATTATCAATATCATGCATTTTTGCAGGAACAACAAAATCTGCTACATGGTCGGTCCCGATATTGACGCTCAATCGACTGCCAGCAGCATACCAGATTAATTCCGATAATAAATCATCATCATCAATGACGTAATCATCCAAATCAACATATCGAAATGTGGTAACCATATCTGATGAGAAAATCACCGTATCAGGTAAATGGACAATAAATACCGGGGGTTTTGGTCCAATAGTAACATTAATAATATCAAATGTGGCAGAAGAAAGATCTATGTCATATGCTGTGAAAATTAATGTTTCCGTTCCGACAAAACCGGGTTTTCCCGAAATTGTCAGGCGTGTAGTGTTTATATCCATAAATACCGTTACATTTAGTTCACCGGTCCATGTGTAGCCAATCGTTTCAATCGGAGAATCAACATCGTATGTATACTCTTTGAGCACGATGCTTGAATCTGACTGACCGGGAAGTAAATGCAAATCCGGCAGACCACTAATTACCGGAGGATCATTAACGGGCAGGATTGTTACATTGACTTGCAGTGAGTCGGTTGCGCCATGGGGATCGGTGGTTATTAAAACCACTTCTCCGGATCCAAAATAATCTTTTGCCCCCCGTATCGATAACATGCGTGTAACGCTGTCATCAATTGCAACAATGATATTCTCATTCAGGGAATATCCGCTCCAGGAGAGTGTAGTAGAATCATCGTCAAGATCGTGTGCCAGCGTATCAATCATCAAATTATATGCTTCATCTTCATTAAAGACTATAGGATCGTGTATATTGTCTTTAAATTCGGGAAAATATGTAACATATACCTGCATTGTTTCGGAATCGCTTTGTCCATAGGGATCACTGACGTTAAATACAAAATCCCGAAAACCGATAAATCCTTCGAGCGCTCTAAAAGTAACCTCATGCGTGGTCGGATTAATAGTAACAAAAACGCTGTCCTGCGTTCCGCTCACGGACCAGTCAAGGTTAGCGGAATCCACAGGCGGATTATACAGAAAGTCGTCGAGGTCAAAATAATTTGCTAAGGTTTGACCGGGCTTCATTAATACATCGGGTATTCCTTGAACGTTTACGCTTAAAACTCCAACCGAAACACTCCCAAATACATCAAATCTTCGTGAAGTTAAATCAAGAAAGTGCATCCTGGTATCGCGGTGGTTACCCCGGTCATAATCAATTGTAATCCTGCTGCCTCCGGTGACACCTATAGCCTTGAGAGCAAAACGCGCTATTCTTCCGGTTTCCTTGATTGTCCTGCCTTGTGACATCTGTGAATGGATGCTCATTTGATAGCTGGGAATCGCATTAGGCTCTTCAACCGCATTACCAGTGTGGTTTGAAAATGCGGAAAATCCGCCCGTTACAATAAAGGGTAGAATTGCAGGATTTTGATCCTGGTCAATTATTTCAAAGAAGTTTTCATTGAATGTAATAAACGTGGATACTCCTGTAATTAAAGTACCGCCGATATCAAACCACACATCAACGAAAAACGTCTCGCCAATCCGAACATCAAAAGAGGTAATTCCAGAGGGAATAGAATTATTAGGTCCATCATTGCTCTTATTCAAGAATATTTTCCGCTGTGCTAACGAATTTAGAGGCAGAAGCAAGATAAGTATTGCAATGACGCCGATAGCTGTAGGTTTTATGTAACTGCGCAATGAGTCCATCAGTTATTAATTGCGTCCCCTAATGGTTTCTTCTACTATTCTGAATATGATACTATTATTCGCAAAGTTTTTTGCAAAAGTTATGCCACCAATGTATTTTGTTTTTATAAAAACAAAAAATAAACGCATCTTCGAACCAAATCAGTGATTATGATGTTTTTCAGACGTAAATTTCATTATTAATCATCTGTTTTTCCAAAATTTGTTTACTGTTCTGAATAATAACAAGTATGTCCGGCAGATAAATATTCTATAAACAGGTATTTTTTTCCGGTTATAGGTACAAAAATTGCCAAAAAAAAGCTACAATCTTCCTCAATTTACCACACAACCAAACAAGCCGAAAAGTTCCACTTTTAGCTTAATTATATGTATGATGAAGAAAATTATAGCAATCGTTCAGTATTATGCTGTTTAGAAAATATTTAAATCAGCAAAATTCTCCTTATCTTATCTTGTATTGTTCCGGAATAATATGTAAAAAGCCGCCCCATCGGAAAGAGCGGCTTTTTACGCTGATATAATTACACGTTACTTAATAAGTAGCATTTTCATGGTTTTGCTGAACTCCGGTGTTACAATACGATAGAGGTAAACGCCGCTTGCAACCGGATGACCGAACTGGTTCTTTCCATTCCAATTAACCACGTGATACCCGGCTTTCTTATCACTATTCACGAGAGTCATCACTTCCTGACCAAGCATATTGTATATCTTCAATGTAACATGAGAAGCTTTCGGGAGTTCAAACCGGATCTTGGTTTCCGGGTTAAACGGATTAGGATAGTTCGGTGATAAACTATACTCACCGGGAACCTGTACAACATCGCCGAGTCCTCTGATCTCCGCTTCACTGTTCGCTATTTTTACTTTCATCAATGATATTTCGGGATGAATATCATCGGCGAGTGAGCAGAATGTGAGATTTGCTATGGTACCGCTTCCCGATACACGATCACCGTTATTACCCAATAGCGAGCCGAAAACTAAGATTCCATCATCTGTTGCCCTGTTAAAGAAGATAGTTTCCGTACTTCCTGACCTGGTCTGGAGAAAATCACCTTCTCTAATCGCACCATCTTCCACTAATGTTATTTTGTCGGCATCATATTGAATTGTAAAGACGAATCCAAGCAGGTCATCTACATTTTCAGCCGATACAAAGACTGTAAATTCTTGATTTTCAAATGTAACTTCCGGTGTACCATCCAGAGCAATCTTGGCTGAATTGTTTTGCCCGCCGCTAAATTTGTTTCCTAACGGCGGAATACCGGAGAGACCGTAATTGGCGCTTGCTATGAAAAGGTCTTCGTGCGATATAATACCGTTACCATTAATATCACCAATTTCATAAGGATGCCCGCCTGTAACAACAAGATTATAGTTTGTAATCAGGAAGTTTATGTCGTCTCCATCTACAACGCCATCCTGCTGAGCGACCTCGTTGCCGGAAGAGACGTCTCCACCTTTCAATTCCACCTGATCG
>LJUD01000231.1 GCA_001304035.1 bacterium SM23_31
AACATACTCGCCGACCTTCAGGTCAATCCATTCCTTATCTGCAGGCCCGTCGCGGTAAATGTGTGTAACTTTATAACTGCCTGCATCGGGCATCATCTCGAATCCTAAGAATCGCGTTCTATAAGCCGACGGTATCTCGATGCCGCTTGAACCGCTCACTCCCGTATGGGAAGCGTTCAATTCTCCTATCATTTCGTTTGTAAGGTCATAGAGGTCCTGGTTCTCACCGACATATTTTAGGAACGGTTTATACCTTTCTTTGACGGCATCCCAATTAAAACCGTGCATATTTTCATCGTAAAAGCGGTATTTCATAACCCGCCATGCTTCCTCAAATACCTGCTCCCATTCTGCGCGTTTATCTACTTTTACCGAAAAATTAAACTGTACCTGTTCTTTATCCCTGTTGGGGAGCGTCATTTTATAAACACCGCCTTGCTGCCGGTAAAATACCATTTTCCCATCCGCTGTTGGCGTAATACCGGAAAAAGAGCCGTCTGTAACCTTTTTCTGATTTTTCCCGTCAACGTCTATGGAAAACAGTCCGGCTCCCTGGGCGTCACTGCTTGTATAGTAAATAGTATTACCGTCGGCTGAAAGGAAATAGCTTCCTACGCCGTTGGCGCCCCGGGTGAATTGTATTGCGCGTCTGTCAATCCCGTTCAAATCGATGTTTACTTCGAACGTTTCTTCTTCACTCTTTTCCCGTTCAGCTTTTTTCAGCCGTTCCTTTACCAGCGGGTCATCAGGGTCTTCAGTTACCCTTTGCAAAGGCACGGCATAAAGATGGTTATTGCCATCCCTATCGGAAGTAAAGATAACTTTTTTCCCGTCATTCGTCAGGATTCCCCCCGATTCCCGAAACAGGCTTTGCGTTATGTTGTATTCTTTGCGGGCGGCAATATCATACAGGTATACTTCGTTGTTCTGGTTGTCGTCACTGTGGGAAAGGACGAGCCATTTTCCGTCTTTTGAGAATTCTCTAACGGAAAAACCACCGGCTTGATTAAACGCCACCCTGGTGTTTTCGTTCAACTCAACGTTGTAAATAAACAGCGTGTTTGCGGCGACATAGGCGAACTGTTTCGAATCCGGCGCCCAGACTACCTCTCTTTTTGTTGATTCATGATTGGTAAGTTTACGGCGGATGCCGGTTTCAACCTCATACAGCCAGATTTCTTCTTCCAACGATTCGTCAGATACGTAAGCTATATACTTTCCATCGGGTGAATATGTCTGATAACGGTCACGCCAGGGAGAATTAGTTACCCGTTTTATTTCTCCGACACCCGACTCCGATGGGACTACGAAAATTTCGCCGTGAAAATCAACCGCAACATAATCTCCACCCGGTGAAGGCGAAAATCCATCAGCGCTATTATCCGAAGTAAGAACTTCAAACATATTCTTTTTGACATCGAAATCCATGTTAATAGTTACTTTTTCGGGTATACCATCAGGAACAGGCAGCTTCCAGAGTTCAAATTCATTTTCATAGGTTATCATTGTACCGTCAGGGCTTATCGAAGGATATTGAACGCCGTCATTTCGATGGGAGGTTACCTGTATTAGAGCGCCGCCTCTCGGAGACATCTTCCAGATGTTAAAAAATCCGTCTCTTTCCGAAAGAAAATAAATCATACCGTCAACACCCCACATGGGATAAGCATCCTGAACATGGCCCCGGAATTCTCTGATATTGGTATCGGTTAGCTGGGTTATTTTCTTCGTTGTGAGATTCTGCACCCATACGTCGGTCTGGTTGTTGCCTTTATAGTGCTTTCGCCAGTAACGAATACTGCTTCTGTTAAAGGCAACCATAGAGCCGTCCTGTGATATCATTCCGGCACTACCTGCATCCATGTCCATCGGCATAGGCAGGCTTCCGTCCAAGGGTACTATGTGAAGCGGACTTCCCCAGGGATTTGCTCCACGCGATGTAGAAATAATAATTCCCTGTCCATCGGGAGTCCAGTATTGAATGTTATCACCTGTCGTATGAAACGTAAGCTGGCGGGGTTCTCCACCGGTTACCGGGATAAGCCATACGTCTGTGTTTCCCATACGGTTGCTGTTAAAAGCGATCCACTTTCCGTCGGGAGAAAAGCGGGGGTACACATCCATCGCTATGTGGTCGGTCAGACGTTTCGGATTCGAGCCGTCAATGTCGGCAATCCAGATATCGCCGTAGTAAGTGAATGCTATCTTGCCGTGGCTGCTGTTCGGATAGCGGGCAAACTTAATCGGCTCTGCCTGCACCGACACCATAAGCGTGAAAGTAAAAACTACCGTAAAAATGCCGGTCAACCATTTCTTGTTCATGATTATACCTCCTTCATAATTAGTTTAAAATTTATATAAAAAAGATATGAAAAATGCGGATTTGATTATGTGAATGATTTAAAGATATTTACCAGTACAAAAGAGTTAATTTTCTTCTTGCATTCCAATATAATTATTAATCATCCTAAACACAAGGCAAGAGTTACGTCATCATCCATAATTAGGTTTTTCATTCACTTTCATATAAATCCCAAAAAGAGTTCGCTATTCTTTGTCTATTTTCATTGCTGTCCAACGTTGATGAAGAAATTTTTTTCCCACGATCCCATTGTTTTAATTCACCCCTCCATTCCACTAACTTCCAAAAAGGCATCAATTGTAAAATTGCTGCGAATAGAATAAGCACAACTATCGCTAATGAAATAATCAGTTCGGATTTAAGAATAAATCCTTCTGATTTTCTGTATCCGAAATACCTCATCAAAGCATTCCAGTTAAAAAACAAATGGAATGGAATAACTATTATAAAGAAAAATACAAAAATGGTATGAATTCCTTCCCAACCTTTTTTCGTCAAACTTAGAAAAGTCCAATTTATTTCGTCCGCCAGGCTTCCTTCCGGTCTAACGTAAAGAATTATACCTGAAAAACCCATTATGAGAAATATCCATAAAGTAGTTAATGATGTAAATCTTTTACCACTGAAACTTTTCTTTTTAGATTTCATTCAATCCTCAAGATAAAAATCATACAGCACTATTAGCATCTTATTTAACGTTTTACTCGATTTTCGCTCATTTTATTTAGAGCCGGCAGGGTGTTACACATCCGGTTATCATGGAAAAGTTAAATGCTCCGGCATAATGCTTTTCCATTGCTATTATCTGCTGCAGTAAGAAATTAGACCTTTTTATTATTCATTAAACCCGGACTTTGTTGCATCAAATTACCATGACCTTTCCTTAAGCATGCGGAGCACTTCATCCACGGCAGCTTTGAGAACACGGTCATATCCATTAATATTATCTTCGGGAGTATTTTCCACCCAGACATCCGGCGGCACGCCGTAATTTTCCAGGCTAAAACCCCAATTATTCGGCTGAGACGGATCAAAACTGACAACCCGTGTTCCTGGAATTCTTGTACTTCCGCCGTCCAGCAGGCGGTATGAGCCGGCAGAAACGACAGCGCCGTTAGTCGGCGTCCCTACAAGCCTTCCAAGACCGAGGTGTTTGAAGCCGTGCGGAGTCATTTCCGCATCGGAATTTGACCGCCAGTTGGTTATCATCACTTTAGGTCCTACGATTGCCTGTTTTGGCCTGCGTCCCCAAACGGGCGAGCTTGTCTTTGACCAGGTGTACTGGTACGGCTTACGTTCAAGAATATCCATAAGTTCCTGGTCGATATTACCGCCGCCGTTAAACCGCACATCGATTATAATGCCTTTTTTATTAAAATACTGGTCTATCTCCTGTTCAAACTGCTCAAGGCAGGTCTGGTTCATTGCCCTGATATGGACATAGGCAATCTCCCCGTCTGTTTCTTTCTCAACGAACTCGCGGTTTTTTTCTACCCATTCCTGATACTTACCGCCGTAAGACGTTACGGTTTTGATTCGAACATCACGGGTGTTCTCGTCAAATTCCGGTAATTCCGAAAGGGTGACAGTTGCGTATTCATTCAGTTTTTTATTGAGGATCTTCCAGTAATTTTCCGGTGCTTTTAATTCATGACCATCGACAGCGAGTACGTAATCACCTACCTTAAGATCAACCCAGTCTTTATCCGCCGGTCCGTCACGATAAATATAGGAAACTTTATATCTTCCATTATCCGGCACCATTTCAAAGCCGAGTAACCGGGTTTGATATGCCCGCTCCACGGACGGACCCTGGTCGCGCGGCGGACTTGCACCGGAGTGAGTAGATCTCAACTCAAAAAGCATCTCTGCGGCAAGATCGTAGAAATCCTGTGTTTCACCGATGTATTCCACTAATGGTTCATATCTTGCCCTTATTGCATCCCAATCAAAACCCAACATATCTTCCTCGACATAACTGTATTTCCAGTGCCGGTAAAATTCATCGAACATCTGTTTCCATTCATTTTTTTTGTCAACAAAAACGGTAAAATTAAATATAACCTGTTCTTTTTTTCTACTCGCAAGCGGCATCCTGTAAATGCCATTCTGTTCGCGGTAAAAAATAGTATTTCGGTCATGAGTGAGCATGAGTCCCGAAAACGAACCGTCGGCTACTTTCTTTTGATTTTTGCCGTCTAAATCAATTGAATTAAGCGCGGGTTCGCTACTTCCGGCTTCTGCACCGCCGGGTCTTTGAGTTTCGGGAGGGGCGGCTCTTCTTCCGGCACCACCATCGCCGGTTGTAAAATATATTGTTTTGCCGTCCGGACCAAGAAAAACGTTCCCGACACCGCCGCCGCTTGTTAATTGAGTCGCCCGCCTTTCTACGTTGTCCATATCAATAGTAATTGAATCAAGCTCTACTTTTTCATCTCTTACGGGTCTTTCCGGTTTTTCTATTTTCATCCGTTCCTTGTACAATGGGTCTTCCGTGTCCACTTTAATTTTTTCCAGCGGCACAGCGTAAATTTGATTGACACCGGTTCCGCGGTTCGATGTAAATATTAACGTTTTCTGATCGCCTGATAGAAATCCGCCGGTATCACGTGCCGGATGCTGAGATATATTGTATTCTTTTTTTGATGTAATATCATACATATAAACCTCGGAGTTCTGCTCATCATCACTGCGGGAATATACAAGCCACTTGCCATCCGGCGAAAACTGTATGCTCTGAAAACCGCCTGCCCGGTTATATGTTATCTCAGTGGTACTTCCACTTGCTGCGTCAACCGAATATATGGTGCTATTTGCAGTAAAAAGCAGCTGTTTTGAGCCGGGTGACCATAATTGAATCGATTTTTTTGATGCTTGTGTCGTTAATTTGCGGCGGTTTCCGGTCGAATGTTCATAAAGCCAGATTTCGTCATCACCCGACTCGTCCGAAAGATACGCCAAATATCTTCCATCCGGGGAATAGCTCTCCGACTGCTCCCGCCATTCCGCATCGGTGATTTGTTTCATTTCACCTACTCCATTTTCAGCCGGTACAATAAAAATCTCGCCGTGATAATCAACGGCAACATAGTCTCCCGCAGGAGACGGGGAAAAACCGTCCGCAGTATTACTCGTAGTCAAGTATTGTACCAGATTATTCTCCGGCCTGTGGGGAATGTCGATAGTAATTTCCCGGGGCTGTCCATCCGGAAGAGATACTTTCCAGAGTACGAACTCGTTTGAATAAATGAT
>LJUD01000232.1 GCA_001304035.1 bacterium SM23_31
ACCGGATTCACCGTCCCAGCGTGTCGGCGGCGCAATTACCAAAGAATTCCCGGCAATACGTCATGACCGGGTCATGTTAAGCCTTGCAAATACCTATATGCAGGAGGAATTAGTTGATTTTGACAGGCGGGTTCGCTCTCTCATTCCGGGGGAGGAATACAAATATGTTGTTGAATTGAAAATTGACGGGGTAGCCATAAGTCTTCGCTATCTTGAGAACCGGCTTATTCTGGGTGTGACTCGTGGAGATGGGTTCCAGGGTGACGATATTACATCTAATTTAAAAACGATCAGGTCTATTCCTTTGGTTACGCGAGATGTGTCGGGTGCTCCAAAGAATTTCGAAGTTCGCGGTGAAGTATATATGGGGAAAAAGGATTTTGAAGAACTTAATCGCAAACAGGAAGCGGCGGGAGAAAAAGTCTTTGCAAATCCGCGCAATTCAACTGCAGGTACGCTTAAACATCAGGATTCGGGTATAGTTGCCCGGCGGCCTCTTACCATGTATGCTTACTCAATGACTATCCCGCCCGGTGAGCCGGTAAACATAAATACACAATGGCAGGCGCTGCAATTAATGGATGAGATGGGATTTCGTGTGAATCCTGACCGTGCTTTGTGCAATAATATGAAAGAAGTCATTACGTACTGCAACCGGTGGGCGGACGAACACGAGAAGCTTCCGTACGAAATTGATGGTGTTGTCGTCAAGGTCGATTCAATTGATCAACAAAGACGTCTTGGCGCTACGGCAAGAAGTCCGCGGTGGGCAGTGGCGTATAAATATTCCGCAGAAAAGGTTGAAACTGCTCTTGAGAATGTATTATGGCAGGTCGGCAGGACGGGTACGGTTACACCCGTTGCAGTTTTGACTCCCGTTTTTGTTGCCGGAAGCACGGTAAGCCGTGCGACCCTGCATAACGTCGATGAAATCGCACGAAAAGACTTGCATTTCGGCGATACGGTTTTGATAGAAAAGGGGGGAGACGTAATACCGAAAATCATCGAAGCCGTTGCACCTAAACGCCCTCAAAATGCAAAAAGAGTTAAACCGCCCGATACATGTCCCGTATGTGGTAAACCGCTGGAAAAAAGCGAAGGGGAAGCGGCATTGCGGTGTATGAATATATTGTGTGAGGCACAGTTAGCCCGGCGTATCGAACATTTTGCATCACGGGGAGCCATGGATATCGAGGGAATGGGTGAGGCTGTTGTTGATCAATTGATAAGTAAAATTCAAATTCGAGACCCGGGTGACCTTTATTTTCTGAGTAAAGAACAAATTGCCGGTTTGGAAAGAATGGCTGACAAGAGCGCGCAAAACCTGATCGATGCGCTTGAAAAAAGCAAATCGATGGCTTTTGAACGCATTATTTTTGCACTCGGAATCCGGTACATCGGTATAAATGCAGCACGGCTGTTAGCCCGACATTTTCAATCGATTGATGAATTATTTAGCGTTCCTGTAAGTGAACTTGCTGAAATAGAGGGGATCGGTGAAAAAATGGCGGAAAGTATCCTTGCGTTCAGCAAAGCGCCGGAAACAAAGATTCTGCTCGAAAAATTAAAAAAAGCCGGAGTAAATCTGAAACAGGATATTGAAACGATGCAAGAAGGCGGTTCTAATATATTTGCCGGGAAGACTTTTGTACTTTCCGGTACATTAGAACATTTTACACGGGAAGAGGCTGGAGAGCTTATCAGGAGATACGGCGGCAAAGTGGCGGGCAGCGTCAGTTCTAAAACGGATTTTATGCTTGCAGGAAGTGATCCCGGCTCAAAATTGGATAAAGCAAGGGCGCTTTCCGTTGCAGTTTTATCCGAAGATGAATTCACCCGAATGATACCGGGCGACTAAGAAAATAGTCGTTGACATTTCTTTAATTTAATAGTATATTTTTTATGAAAATTTTTTATTTTATTGTAATATACAAGCACTCGAAAGAGCTAAAAACAACGGGTAATTACAAAGCTCATATATATTTTTAGTTTTATATTGAGAATATTATTAGCAACTTTTTATAGTGTAAAAACGTTGTAGTTGCGGTTTTTGTATCTTTTCCGCCGGAGGCGCCTACCGCTAAAGCGGAACGGGATATGTAATAAAGCGATTGCATAAATTAAGAGTGTTTTATGAAAGAAAAAGAAATTAGGCTGCTCATTAAAATCCTTGAAGAGACAGGAATAACTGAACTGGAAGTAACAAAATGGTGGGGGCAGCGGATTCGCATAGTAAAGAACGGAGCAGCACAAAACATTAACGAGCAAGAACTCAGGGATGGAATGACCATTGAGATCCCACCCAAAACAGATAGTCAAACCGGCAAAAAACCGGAAGAATTATGAAGATCATGAATGAAATTGAAGCGGAAGTCAGTGGAACTATTGTCGAAATTCTGGTGGGAAACGCACAGCCAGTTGAATTTAACCAGCCGCTTTTTTATATCGACAAAAGCAAATAACAATGCGCCGTATCAGTATCGAAATCCTCAAGCCCGGTATGAAGTTAAGCCTGCCAATTCGGGATGAAAACCATAATCTCTTACTTAATCGAAATGTGGCACTAACTGAGCGGTACATACAGCGCCTGAAAAATTTGGGCTTCCAATCGATTTATATTGCAGACCCCGACCTTCTTGATATTACCCATGAGGATATGATATCGAATAGAACCCGGAGTATGGCAACAAAACATTTAAATTATACATATAGAGAGATTGAAAACATTATCCGGAATTTTAAAAATGAATCAATAGAAAAAATTACGACCAATCTTCGATCTAAGAGTGTTAAAAAAGCTTTCAATAATACGGATATTCATCATATTACTGTAAAAGTTGTTGATAATATTATAGATGATGTTGTTTCCTGTGCCGTACTTACCGGACTCAATCCACTGAAGACTCATGATAATTATACATTCAATCATTCTATCGAAGTTGCAATTGTATCTATAATGATTGGCAAGAAATTAAAGCTCAATGCCCGTCAGCTTCGGGAGCTGGCTACCGGATGCCTGCTCCATGATGTAGGAAAAGTCTTTATACCTGCACACATATTGAATAAGCCTGATAAGCTTTCTTTTTATGAATTTGAATTGGTCAAAGAACATCCGGTATTGGGCTATGAAATGCTCAGGGATTATATCCCCATAATGCCGACGCAGATAGCCTATCAACATCATGAGCGTCAGGATGGATCCGGTTACCCGCGCGGTCTGATTGGGTATAACTCTATTAAACGGTCGTCTTTAAAAAATCAAATTGCGTTTTACGGGGAAATTGTAGCCATTGCCGATGTATATGACGCCCTGATTTCTGACAGACCCTATCGTACAGGATTAATGCATGATCGGGTGTTGGATATCATTAAAAACTGCTCACATTCCCATTTTAATGCTGAAATAGTCGATAAATTCTTAAGTATTGTACCGCGTTATCCTGTCGGTTCTACTTGTGAAATAACATCGGGCAAATACACGGGCTATCACGGTGTTGTTGTTTATTTAGATGAAAATAATTTGAATATCCCCAAAATAAGATTGTTGTATGATACAAACGAGAACCGCATCAAGCCGATAAACATTGATTTACAAAAAGAGTGCGATACGCATGTTGAATTAGTTGAATCGTAAAAGGGCGATTATTTAAATCTGCATTTAATGAAATGATTTCAAAGCTGCTGATAGCCAACCGGGGTGAAATAGCCCTGCGCATTATCAGGGCCTGCCGGGAGCTCGGTATAAAATCGGTTGCCATTTTTTCGGAGGCAGACCGTGATTCATTGCATGTGAGATTTGCCGATGAGGCAGTTTGTATAGGTCCCGCTCCTTCAGCAGACAGTTATCTTAATCCCCCACGG
This sequence comes from bacterium SM23_31, assembly GCA_001304035.1. Lineage (GTDB taxonomy): Bacteria > SM23-31 > SM23-31 > SM23-31 > SM23-31 > SM23-31. The sequence continues at coordinate 3,862 of LJUD01000232.1, forward strand.
ATTATTGGTGCAGCAGAAATCTGCAATGCCGATGCCATTCATCCGGGGTATGGTTTCCTGGCGGAAAATGCTACATTTGCAGATATTTGTAAAGCTAACGAGATCAAATTTATAGGCCCTACCGCAAAAGTCATTTCATTGATGGGAGATAAAGCTACGGCAAAGGAGACAATGAAGAAAGCCGGTGTTCCTGTAATCCCGGGTAGTAATGGAACCGTTTCAAGTATTAATGAAGCAGAAAGAATAGCATCGGATATCGGCTTTCCCGTGATTTTGAAAGCCACTGCGGGAGGCGGAGGCAAGGGGATGCGAATTGCTACCGGTCAAAAAGAAATAAAGCAGCAGTTTACTATTGCCCGAAATGAAGCTGAAGTTAATTTCGGCAATGGAGCGATATATATAGAAAAATATTTTTTAAACGCACGGCACGTGGAGATTCAGATTCTTGCGGATGAACGCGGAAACGTGATTCATCTCGGTGAACGGGATTGCTCCATTCAGCGGCGACATCAAAAATTGATTGAAGAATCGCCCTCACCTGCATTTACTCCGGAATTGAGAAAAAAAATGGGAGAAGCAGCTGTAAGGGGTGCCCAATATGTTGATTATACCAATGCCGGAACAGTTGAATTTCTCTATACTGAAGACGGACAATTCTATTTCATGGAGATGAATACCAGGATTCAAGTAGAACACCCCGTAACGGAAATGGTATGCGGTTTAGACCTCGTTAAGGAACAGATACGGGTTGCTTCGGGTGAATCTCTAAACATCAAAATAAAAAATATTGACCTTAGAGGGCATGCAATTGAATGTAGAATTAATGCAGAAGATAGTGAAAGAGATTTTATTCCCTCTGCAGGAAGAATAACCAGTTTCCATTTGCCCGGCGGACCCGGCATCAGGGTCGATACTCATGCTTATGCTTCGTACATTGTGCCGCCCAATTATGATTCCCTGCTTGCCAAGTTGATTGTGCATGGTAATGCGAGGGAAGAGGCGCTCGTGCGAATGGAACGTGCGTTGGATGAGTTTATTGTTGAAGGTATTCACACTACAATACCTTTTCATCAATCAGTTATAAAAACAAAACAGTTTCAACAGGGACAATACCATACGGGATTATTGGAGGAATTGAAAAATGGAAATTAATGTACCGGATGATCTGTACTATACTCGTGAACATGAATGGGCGTTTATTGAAGACGATAATATCGCCGTTGTTGGTATTACCGATTATGCACAGGATCAATTAGAAGATATCGTGTATCTTGAACTGCCCGAGGTCGGTACTCAGGTAACTGCCAATGAACCTTTTGGGACGATAGAAGCGGTTAAAGCCGTGGAAGACCTTTTTGCACCGGTCTCGGGTGAAGTGGTAGAAGTGAATCATATACTCGAGGATAAGCCCGAACTCTGTAACCAGAACCCTTATAGCGAGGGTTGGATAGTTAAAATCAAATTTTCAGATAAATCCGAGTTTGACAATTTAATATCAGCCAAAGAATACAGAGCTCTAATCGAATAATTTAATCGTAATGAAGTTGTTATATAATAATTGCCGCATGAATATTGCGGCAAGATTGGTACTCCCGAAGCTTCGGGATCACCGCAAAATGGTTACTTTATGGAAATGACACATTTTTATCCTTTGTCTTTGCCGTGATGGAACTACTTCCCGGCGGGAAGCCTGCTTTCCTGGGTATAAAGTAATCTCATTATGACTATATAACGCTCTCATAATATAGGTACCTTCCTATTAGGGTAATAAATTTTACTTTTGTCAACTGTCAGTACGTTAAAAACCGAAAACCGAAATTTATACGAGGAAAACATGCCGTTCATTCCAAATTCTGATGAAGACCGCAGACAGATGCTGCAAGCGCTGGGGGTAACACGTATCAATGATTTAATTTCAAGTATACCGCAAGGATACCTTGTAGAAGAAGACTGGAATAAGTATCCGGGAAAATCGGAACACGCTGCTTATGCATTTTTGAGCGGCATTGCAGGTACAAATCGTGCTGATTTCACCTGTTTTTTAGGCGGCGGTGCCTATGACCATTTCATACCTGCAGCGGTTGATCAAATTTCGTGCCGCTCTGAATTTGTTACCGCCTATACACCGTACCAGCCCGAGGTCAGCCAGGGTACCCTCCAGTCGATTTATGAATACCAAACGATGATATGCGAACTGACCGGTATGGATGTCAGCAACGCATCGATGTACGACGGCGTCTCCGCCACAGCGGAAGCAGTACTACTTGCCGCACATTATTTAAACCGCTCGAAAATCCTTATTGCTGAAAACCTGCCGGTTAATTATCAACAAGTGCTCGGTACTTATTGTCACGGACGGAAGATTGAAATAGAGAAAGTCCCTTGTCCGGAGGGTGCGGTTGATGTCGAAGCATTGAAAAGCCGGATGGATGAAAATACTGCGGGTTTGGTACTTCAGTATCCTAATTATTACGGTATTGTCGAATCCTTAACCGGTTTAGTAGATATTGTTCACAGTAAAGGCGGTTTGGTTATAACATCGGCGAATCCTATTGCACTTGCATTGCTTCGAACGCCCGGTGAGTGCGGTGTTGATATTGTTACGGGGGAGGGACAGGTGCTCGGTAATGAAATGAACTGGGGCGGACCCTATCTTGGTATTTTTGCACTAACTTCAAAGCTCCTGCGGAAAATACCCGGCAGATTAGTAGGCAGAACGGTGGATTCCCGGGGAAGACAGGGATTTGTCCTCACGCTTCAGACACGCGAACAGCACATCAGGCGGGAAAAGGCTACATCAAATATATGTACAAATCAGGGTCTGGTAGCGTTACGGGCGTGCATTTACATGTCGTTATTGGGTAAACAGGGCGTAAAAGAGGTCGCAGGTCAATGCCTGCAAAAAGCTCATTACCTTGCCTGGAAAATTGCTGCGCTGCCCGGTTTTGCATTAAAGTACGACAGACCGTTTTTCCATGAATTTGTGATAAAATGTCCCGAATCCGCTAAGAAAATATTCCAAAAAATGTATGAGTACAAAATATTTGCCGGAATTCCCCTCGATGATATGGGGGACTCCGATGCAATCCTTATTGCCGTTACGGAAAAAAGAACAAAAGAAGAAATGGATAATTTCATAGATAAAATTAAGAAGTTTTCACATATCCGTTAATTATATGAAATTTTATCATCTAAACTGCGGAAATAAAAAACATGGCTGAAAATGAAAATAAAAAGTATGTAGAACTTCTCTGGAATCGAAAATACGATAAACTTGAGAAGGGAGAAAAAATACCCATCGAAAAACCGAATCTCCCATTTCAGGTAGTGGAAACCGTAAATAAACCTAGACTAAAAGACTTAGAAGGTGGTCTTTTTGATCCATCACAGTTTTATCCTGAAAATAAATATCCCAAAGATTATCCAAAGGATTGGAAGAATTTGCTCATCTGGGGTGATAATAAACTTGTAATGAGTTCTTTAATAAAACAGGGTTGGGCAGGGAAAATAAATCTTATTTACATTGACCCTCCGTTTTTTACAGGTGCTGATTTTACAATAAGAACGAAGCTTGGAGACGAAAGAATAGAAAAAGAACCATCAATAATAGAAGAGCGGGCTTATAAAGACACATGGAGCGGTGGAATTGCTTCTTATCTCAAGTATATGTATGAGCGTTTGGTTCTCATGAGAGATTTGATGGCAGAAAATGGCTCTATTTATGTTCATTTAGACTGGCATGTCGGTCATTATGTCAAGGTGATAATGGATGAGATTTTTGGTTATGAGAATTTTAGAAATGAAATTTCAAGGCAATCTGTATTCAGCCATAGTGATGCAAGGCAGTTTGGACGAAGCAATGATAATATTTTATTCTATACAAAGTCAGCAGATTATCAATGGACAACACAATACCAACCATACGATGAATCATATCTAAAATCAGCATTCAGAGAGGT
>LJUD01000233.1 GCA_001304035.1 bacterium SM23_31
CATTGTTAATTGGTGTCCGTTTCATAAAACCGCCCTCTCGGATGAGGAAGTGAAACATGCCGAAAAGCAGGGTAATTTCTGGTATATTTATTATCCCATGACCGAAGGGGACGGCTCAATTACTGTTGCTACAACGCGTCCGGAGACCATGCTTGGGGATACGGCTATTGCTGTAAGTCCTCAAGATGAGCGCTATAAGCATTTAGTCGGCAAAACGGTTCAATTGCCGATACTAAACCGCACACTGCCAATTATAACCGATGATTTTGTTGATGCAAAGTTCGGTACAGGCGCAGTCAAGGTAACACCTGCACATGATCCGAATGACTTTGAAATCGGCAGGCGGCATGATTTACCTTATGTGGTTGTTATCGATGAATCCGGAAAAATGACCGCCGAAGCAGGCGCATTGTTCGAAGGTCTTGACAGGTTTGAATGCCGCAATAAACTGGTGGCGGAACTTGAAAAGCGGGGATTGCTCGAAAAAACCGAAAATCATACTTATAGTATTGGGATATGTTACCGGTGTTCAACCGTTATCGAACCGCTGCTTTCTGACCAGTGGTTCCTGAAAATGGCGCCTTTAGCTGAAAAAGCAATCAAAGCAGTTAAAAAAGGCGAAATTACCTTTTATCCTAAAAAATGGGAGAAAGATTTCTTCTACTGGATGGAAAATATTCGGGACTGGTGCATTTCCCGTCAATTATGGTGGGGTCATCGCGTTCCCGTATGGTATTGTAAAACTTGTGGTGAGATTATTGCTTCTCCCGAGAATCCCGTACATTGCAGAAAATGCAATTCCAACACCCTGAAGCAGGATGAAGATGTACTCGATACATGGTTTTCTTCATGGCTCTGGCCCTTTTCTACACTGAATTGGCCCAAAAATACACCGGAAATGAAATATTTTTATCCGACGTCCGTCCTTGTTTCAGGATATGACATACTTTTTTTCTGGATTGCACGGATGATTATGGCGGGGCTCTGGTTTACCGGTAAAAAACCGTTTAACAGCGTATATATAACGGGAATGATCAAGGATGAACTCGGGCGGATAATGACAAAGTCGCTTGGAAACGGGATCGATCCCCTGGAGATGGTGGAAAAATACGGTGCGGATGCTGTCCGGTATTCACTCATTGCTCTCTCCACGGAAGGTCAGGATATAAAATTGTCCCGGCAAAAGTTTGAAATGGGGCGCAACTTCGCCAACAAAATCTGGAATGCATACCGTTTTCTGAAAATGAAAGAAAGCGAAGTAACGCCGCACGGCTCCGATGTAACCGAATCTGGCACAATTGAGGATTTATCCGACCGCTGGATTTTGAGCAGACTGCACTCAACATGGCGGACAGCCTTTGAAAAGTTTAATCAATTCAAATTAAACGAAGCATTAAATGCAATATATAATTTTCTGTGGCACGATTATTGTGATTGGTATGTCGAAATTCTGAAGGACAGGTTAAATGGCAGGAATTCAGAAGCATCTGCATCGCTTATGAACGTAGCGCTGCCGACGTTTAAAAAAACCATGGAAATGTTGCATCCTTTTATGCCGTTTATTACGGAAGAAATCTGGCAGAATATCGCTCCCCATGGTGCGGAATCTATAATGATTACGAATCCCGGTAATTATTCCGAAGGCTTTATAGCTGCACAGAGTGAAAAAGACATGATGCTAATACAGCAAATTATATATTCCGTGCGCAACGTGCGCGGGGAGATGAATGTCCCCCCGGCTAAAAAAGCACAACTGATTATAAAGTGCTCAAAAATGGATAAGCTCGAAGTTATACGGAAACATCTCGACTATATTTTCCGGTTAAGCGGAATTGAAAAAGTAGACATGGGTCCCGATATGGTTAAACCGCCTCAGTCGGCAACCGTGGTTATTCCTGAAATGGAAATATATATACCTCTTGCGGGACTGATTAACATCGAAGAAGAACATAAAAGACTGAGCAAAGAAGTCGCACGTTTGAAGAATCAGATTCGTTCGATAAAAAGCAACCTTTCCAATAAAGAGTTTCTCAAAAAGGCGCCTGCAAACGTTGTCGAAAAGGAACACGAAAAATTGGATACCTTTGCCGGAAACGTTGAAAAATTACAAAATAACTTAATTGCATTGGAGGAACAATAATGGCAAAATTAAGCACATTTTCTTTAATGTTTTGCATTGTGCTCTGTTTGGCTGTATCAACTTTTGGTTTTCAAGCGCCGGAACGGGAATACGTCATATATAATAATTTCGCCTATATCATAGAAACGAGAACGTTACAATTTATTGCAGGCGAACATTCTTACACTATTGCAGACCTGCCGGAGCAAATACAGCGCGAAAGCATCTTTATTGACAAATTGACAGGCGGCATAGAGATTCTTCAGCAGCAGTTCGATGCAAATGTCTTCAATTTTAATAGGTTACTGAACGAACACCGCGGCAGACCTGTGCAAATTACCCTGATTGACGGGGAGATAATACAGGGAGCTTTTTACGGTATAAGCGGGAGCGATTTCTTGCTGCGCATCCGTGATTCATTTATCGCAATTAATAAGAGCAGTGTCCGGAGCTATACAATCGATGGTATTTCAAGTATTCCGCCATTCAAATCTGCCTTAAACATATTTGCATCGAGCAGGCAGGCAGGACAAGGAACCATGCAGATTCACTACCTGGTTAACAATATCGGATGGACCGGTGAATATGTCGGAATGTATGATCCCGGTGCGGATAATTTACAAATTAAATCCTGGGCGCGCATAAAGAATAATTCCGGCAGCAATATAGATACGGATAAAATCATACTCATAGCGGGTGAGCCGCACAAAGCAGTTGGCGGCGGTCCGGTATATCCACAGGCTCAATTCGCTTTAAGAGCGGCAGACGTTGAACAAGCTGCGGCATTTCAGGTTGAAGAAGCGTATATTTATCATAAATACACCTTGGAACAGCAGTTGAAACTTGAAACCAACAACGAGCAACAGGTTCGCCTTTTCCCGGAAAATGATATAACCATCGTGCAGAAGTTTATATTTGACGTCAGCAGGTTCGGCGACAAAGTCATGAATACCATCGAATTTACAAATGACAGTGAAGCAGGAGTAGGGCAGCCGATACCAATGGGAACAATCCGCCTCTACCAGGTTGATGACAGGGGTTCGGTTTTTCTCGGTGAGGACAACATAAAAAATACCCCGCTCGACGGGCTGATTACCCTGCAGATCGGCGTCGCATTCGATATAACCAGAAAACGGACACAAAAACAGTACCGCAGAATTGACGACAGGAGCAGGGAAGAAACGTATGAAATTGAACTGAGCAATGCAAGCGATGAAGTTAAAGAGGTTATAGTAGACGAGCACTTTTTTGGTGAGTGGAGAATACTGGCAAGTACCATCGATTATACCATACCCGATTCAAGAACCGCAGAATTCAAAGTAACCATCCCCCCCGAAGATAAAGTCGTATTCAGTTATACGGTGAGGTATAATTGAAATCTAAACTTCGGTAAATTTTCAGTCTCGCTTAGTAGTATGTATAAATCCCCCTTAATCCCCCTTTAGTAAAGGGGGAAATAGGGGGATTTTTCAGACAAAGTCTGATCTTTTCCGCCGTAAGGCGGATCTACCTCTGGCTGAAGAAAAGCTTAAAACAGCTTCATTAGGTATTTTCACCGGTATAATACGTATTATTAACCGTAAACGGTTGTCGCAGGGGCGAAGCATTTTTGACGAAACAAAAACCCTGATTTCACAATCGGGGGCTGATCAGCATCCGGCGTAAAATAATTATTCAAAAATGCTTCGCCTCTATTTATGCCATAAGTATTGTGTCCCCGGAATTAGATCATAGTTAAGCGGGATTACAGCTACAAAGAGAGGAAAAACGCAGTCCCGCTGAGAGGGATTGCGGCTATCAAGACAAGGTATTTAATAATATCGGTAGCCGCAGGCTTTAGCCTGCGTTGTAATTCCAGGGACAAAATACTTATTTCTTGATAATTCTTGTTGACATTATTCGTCTTCGCAGTAGCAGGTTTGTAACCTGCTCCAAATCATTTGGTTCAAGTTATTCGGTAGGAGTTGCTATGCGACAAACTTGAACCTGCAGAAATTATTATGGATCCTTAAATTTTTATCTTTTTGGTTTAAGGGATTACAGCTTTTCAATCAGTATCTCTCTAATATTTTCCACCGGCATGACTTTTCCCGTCCATAATTTGAAAGTCTTTGCGCCCTGGACTATCAGCATATCGAGCCCGGAGATTGTTAGAGCGCCGCGTTTTTCCGCTTCGGATATAAACAACGTTTTTATGGGAGTATAGATCAGGTCGTATGCAACTTGTCCCGGTCTGAAAAACCGGACGAATTTGCCGGGAAATTCCTCGCCGTACCCCTGCATTCCGAGAGGCGTGCAGTTTATTATTAACCTGCTGTCCCAGATTACCTCCGAATACCGTGATACGTCGTCAAAGCCTGCCCATTCAAGCACAGTTTGGTGTTTTCTCCATGTTTCCGCTTCATCGAGCAGGGCATTGCCGCGTGCAGGATTTCGCGTAATTACGGTCAGATGAGGAAAACGATAGTTACTTAGAAGCGCGTACAGAACGGTTCGGGCAGCACCGCCGCCGCCGAATACCGTTACGTTCTCATATTGAATCGGTTCAATGTATTTTTTAAGAGGTGCAATAAATCCGTCTATATCCGTATTGTACCCCTTGATTTTATCATCCTTGAATGTAACGGTATTAACTGCGCCTATGCGCCGGGCATCAGGCGTAATATCGTCAAGATATTCTATGACTGCCTGCTTAAGCGGCAGGGTTATATTCGAACCTGATATGCCTTCGCCCTGGACAATCTGCAGTGCTGCTTTTAGATTGGATTTGCCGATTTCAAATGGAATGTAATGGGCATTCAGTTTTTTTATTGCGAACGCTTCATTATGCATAAGCGGTGAGAGGCTGTGGAGAATAGGCGAACCGAAAATTCCATAAACCTTCTTACCTGACTTTATAGCAGTCTTTAACTGCTTCAAACTCTGCGTAAACTGTTCATTAATCATTTAATGTGATACTTTATAATTATTCACTAACTATATAATATATGGGAATATCATTTGTTTGAATCAAGCGAAATAATAGCATCGATTGCCAGTGTGTACCCGGCAGCACCTAATCCGCAGATCACACCCGTTGCGACAGGGGAAATGAAGGAACGCTGGCGGAATTTTTCCCGGTTGTATATATTGGAAAGATGCAATTCTATAATCGGACAGGACAGGACTGAAAGTGCGTCTCTCAAAGCGATGCTTGTATGGGCATAGGCTCCGGGATTGATAATGAGACCATCCATCCATTTATGGTTTTCATGGATGATATCGATGAGCGCGCCTTCGTGGTTTGATTGGAAAAAGCGGCATACAATATTATGCTTCTCTGCGTGCTCTTTAATTATATCATTGATCTCATTCATGGTTTGAGTGCCGTAAATTTCAGGTTCCCTCTCGCCGAGTAAATTTAAGTTTGGTCCATGTACAATTAATAAATTTTTCATAGCTCACCAATTGTTATGTATCATAACCGATTATTTTTTTACAAAACTTTAG
>LJUD01000234.1 GCA_001304035.1 bacterium SM23_31
GACAAAAGCGGGCAATTAATTCGTGTGCATTCGATGAGATTTTATTATCTGGTCAACATTTTCGCGGCTTCTCTTTACCCGCTTTTTTCCCCCTTAACGGGTTATATATACATTACTATGTGAAATAATAACATGCCAATTAAAAGCAAAAACATCTAATCGGCATTGATAACAATATAGGTAAAAATCTTAGATTTGTCAATAAAAAAATTAAAAAATGAAAAAAATATTATGTTTAATATATTAGTGCCATACAGAGTATGACCTTTATGATAAAGTGCAAATATCATGCCATAATTATTTTTATTTTATTCGGTAAAAAAAGTGAAAAATATAGTGAAATATTTTGCACTATTGGGAAAATTTTCTGAGCATTGTTTTATCTTAACAATGAAATATTTTGCATTGTTTGAAAATACGTAAATGATTATTAATATTTATATTAAATATTTTTTAAACAGTGAATAATCAAGAACAATGAAAAATATTGCACTATAACATCGGGATCGGGTTTTGTATCCTGCTCAGCGGGACTATTTCCGCCAGAGGCGGATCTTTAGACAAGACATTGCCCCATTCTTGTGGTGAAAGAATAAAACAACACGCAGTCCCGCTTAGCGGGACTGCGGCTACCGGTTATGTTTTATTTTGCCGGAGTATGTTTTAAACATGAACAGAAACGTTCAGGTTCAAGTTACAAACTTGAACCGGCAATAGGGGTTGAACCAGCAATAGGGGATTACAAACTTGAATCGGCAATAGGGGTTGAACCGGCAAAAAGTATATAAGACGCATCGCCATGCGTCTCTACGTACGGATAAAATTTTCCGTTACTTCGGGATCAGGTATTGTATTACGCTGAGCGGGACAGGATTACAGGTCAAGATATTTTCCATAAAAATTAACAACTTACGAAATTAAACTAAACTATTTATGAATAAGTCAGGTTAGTAAAATATTAGATTAAATTCTTATATTTTTATCAATCAAGTAATTATGGCGTAAGCCATCGCGCTCAGCATGAGAAAATTAATTGTGTTCAGATGACTAAATCCTTAAAAATATACTAAGAAACTCGTGCATACCGCTAAGCTGGGCAAGTTTTGGTATAACGGAAGTACAGGGGTGGTTGCGCCGCTGAAGCGGTGCAGGCGGACTTAACCGCTCTAAACTCATTTGACGACTTTACCATGAAATAGCGAATAAGTGAAAAATACGTAATAGTCCGGAAACTATCTTGAAAATAGAATGCATATTAATTCGAATATCCAGCCGGTGATGCCGATGGGCACTCCATAGTCTTTGCGTATAGTTCTCGCAAGTATATAGTTTTTTGAATCCATAAATTTCCTGTAAGTTTTCCGTGCTAAAGGTAACGTGAGCCTCTTAGCCAATTTAAAATCGCTCTTAATATCTAATGCGGTATCAAAGTTCTGTTCATTAAACTCATTCAACCACGCTTTGAAAGCACTTTTTTCTATTAAAGATTTCTGTAAATGAAATCGTTTTGCGAATTCGACTGCCGGCAGATATTGTTTTTCATTCATTAAAACTTGAAACAAATTAACAACACGGAAGCGGTCGCCTTCTCCGGAAATTTTTACTTCGAACTCATCTAATACAGAAAACGCTTTGTCGAATATTCTCTGTGCACCGAGACTCATAACAGCGGAAAAAACGGCATTATTTATAAGCTCCTTCGGTACCTGGTATTCGGTAATTGCCCTTTTAGCGGATAAAATATCGGCTTTTTCCAGAGATTTTATTATAAACTGTGCTGCTTGCTGTGCCGCAGTCTTTTTGCTATTCTCAATAGTAAATCTGGTAAACAAGCCATACTCATTTTTAAAAGCGACAGCGCCGGTCAATTCACCAGACTGTAAAATTGAATCATGATATTTTTCAGCAGATTCAATAAGCGAGGAATAAAGTTCGTATGGAATCGGAGCGGAGAACAGATCAAAAGAATCTTTCACAAAACGGGCGGATTTCCCGTCGTTGTTCTGTAATAATCTGTTATGGGATTGTACCGCTGCCCGTAAGAAATATTTTTCAAAATTCTTTAGAATACTATGTTGAAAGCTAAAATTTATCAGACCTGTCTTTTGGGCGAATTCATGCATTAATTGAATTTTTCCTTTTTCGAAGGCGGGCTCGACCAAATTCTCAAGAAGATTTTTCAGTAATTTTTCCATTTCTACCTGTGCAACATTTTCAATCGCATTATCACTAAACAATTTAAACCGGTCAACTATATCGACTGCCATTGTGAAATTTTCATTTTCCATGGCAGACAAGCAAGCCTTTACGGCGGCAGAGAGCGTCCGTGAAATGGAAAAATTAAAAATCATCCCAAGCATAGCCGCTTTGTAATATTCGACCGAAAGCCCGGTTAAATTCGGCAATCGTGAGGCTGATTAACTCATCTTTCGAAAGACCGTATCTATCTATTATCCGCAGAGCGTCATCCGTCTTATTATCCCGGATATACTGCTCGTATGCCATTTTTGCAGAACGCCCTATTTCAACTCCGGATAAATCCTGTTTTTTAGCCCACTCAGCAGCTTCTTCAAACTTTTTTTCCCTGTTTATTCGGTTCCACTCCGCAATCTTCATTGCCAGAACATCCTGTTCGGCGAAATTAAATTCCTCAGCTATTCTTAATGCAAGCCGGTACTCCTCCGTGGCTTTATAGACCTCGTACGCCTCACGAACATTGTGACTCACTATTTGTTCATTGAGTTCGTGTTCGCGCATATAGCTTGCCGCTTCAACGATTGATCCACTTAGAAGCATTTCACGAAAGTTCTTCACATGGTCTTTTTCGAAGAACTCACCATTCGTTCCGGTTTTATTACTTTCTTGATTTTCCGCCATGATCAGTAGGTCACCCTTTCTAATAACATCGGTCAGCAATATCTCTATTTATAATCAGCAAATATTTTTCTCACATACGGAAGTCCGAAAATCATTCTTACGCCAAACCAGCTAAAAAATTCACCATTTACCGTAAGCACTCTATTATTACGGACGGCGGGTATTGCTCGATAGCGCATAAATTCTTTAATATGTTTTTTCTTGAAAGGGAAAGGCTCGGAAGGAAGGAAAATAATATCCGGTTTTGCGTCAACAATATCCTCTATTGTTATTTCGGGATATCGTTGGGGATATTCGGCATAAATATTTATTCCTCCGCACACGGTTATCATATCGTGGATGTAAGTATCTCTATTTATCGCCATGTACGGTTCCCGCCAGATGAGGTAAGCTACATTGGGCCGGTACTGCATTGAAGCGACCTGTTTTAATATTTTATGAACAACATTTTCCGCTTTCCTGTAAAAAGCATCTGCTTCATGTTCTTTACCGGTTATAAGCCCGAGGGTGCGAATTAATTCAAGACTGTCCTTCACCGTACGCGGGTAAGTAACAAAGACCGGTATCCCTTCATTTTCAAGACGCTCTATATCATTTTTTTCATTTTCTTCAATATTAGCGATAACCAGATCCGGATTTAATGCGAGAATTGCTTCTATATCAGGATTTTTCGGTCCGCCTATCTTTTTTGCCGATTCAACCTGGGGCATTGGCCTGGTACAGTAATTTGTACGCCCTGCAATTCTATCTTCAAGCCCTAATGCAAAAAGCGTTTCCGTGATACTGCAAATGAGCGAGACGATTCTATGTGGATTACACGGCAGTGTAACTGAAATACCTCTTGCATCGATAAATGAATGATTAAGAACCATGACAGTAAAATTCTTTGTCTAAATATTCAGAATAGCAGCATAGACACTTGTTCCGCTTTTCGGGATTTTTATCCTGCCCCTGTTTTTGGGATTTGTGCAAAGCAGCATACCATGAAACTATCAAAAAGCGATCCCGAGAACTCGGGGCATGACAATTTGTTTATTTATACATTTAACCAAAATCGATTGAATTATACACATATAAAAAACAATTAGCAACAAATGTTTATAATAATTTCGAAAGCTTTTTCATAATCTGATTGAGCTAAAGCAGTTTGTTTTCACAATGCCGGGTGTTTCCCTTTTTAAACGACAAAGAACGAATTTCGAAATGCTAATATTGGAGCGCTAATTATGAAGGGAGATTCAGGAGCATGCTAATGTTAAAGGTGAAATTAGCAGCATGTTTTGATAAAGAAAATACATCGCTGCCATTCTGTATGGTGCAATTTTCAATAAATCGGCGAGTTAATACTATCTTACCACAAAAAAAAGATTCCTCATCAGGCGTCTCTACAACAATCAGCACCGGGTTCCCGTACTTTTTTCACGGCGCTAATATATTTGTGATAATTGGTTTAAACTGGTTGCCCATATATTATTATTTCCACCCCTGTTAGATTGAAAAAACATATACGGTTGAGATGTACTGAAAACCGGGGATAGTTCATCTTGCGATATTGTATTGGTATAATTTACTTCGTAAGCGCGATCTAATGCAACAAATACAATATCCGAATCGTTACTAAACCATCGGTTAAATGCAATCCATTCCCCATCAGGCGTAAAGACCGGATTAGTATCATAAGTGTATGCCTCGGTTAACCGCTTAATCGGGGGACCATCCGCCGACATTGTAAAAAGATTGTAATAATTTAAGGATTGGAAACAATTAGAAAAAACAATCGTACTTTCATCAGGGGAATAACAGGGATTGCGGTAATTGCCGGAAATTATTGTGAGTTTATTCAAGCCGCTGCCTGTATGAGACATGGTGTAAATATTCCGGTTATTACTTTCTCCGGATACGAAAATAATTATATCTGAATTTGGTGCCATGTTTGCATCATATCCGCCGATCGTTTGCGTTAAGATTACCTGCGAATTACCTTCAATGTCAATCAGGCTGATATTTTTTCTTCCATCATCAATAGATGTTACAACAACATGCTGACCATCATGTGTAAACCGTATCGGATAATCTGTGTCGACTTCAGACTGTGAAATTTTCTGTTGGTAATTACCATTAATATTCATTATATATACGTCTGCATTTCTATAAAAAGCTATCTTAGTCCCATCCGGTGAAATAACAGGTTGCATGTCATTATCGGGGTGATCAGTCAGGTTTTTCTGTTCCGAGCCACTAATATCCATTGAAAAAATATCGTAATTGGCTGATGAAATTTCGGATTGGAATACTATTATACTGCCATCCGGAGAAAGCGCTGCATTGATACTATTATGCTCGCCATCGGAGATATTAACACCGGAAAAATTGAGGAATATATAATGTGTTCCGCTATCCCCGGTATAAACCGTATACCCTTGAGAATCAGAATAATACGTTATTGTCCGATTCTCACAGAAGAAAAGCACTATACAGGATAAAAGAAAAACAGGCAGTATGACGTTACGTTTACGCACTATGAATATTCCCTTATCATAAACATGTATTAATTTACTCTTTTATTATAAAACTAACCAGCAGATACTTTAGTTCCATACTAACTTATTTTTTATTACCTTTATATATGACGGCAGTAAAAGACGGAGAAGGTTCGGCACGGCTGCGATAATACGTACCTTCTACCAATAAGCAATATCATATATTGTCTGAACCACTCCGAAAAAATTCCTTTCGGCGTAGCCACTCACATAGTGATTCCGATTACTCGGGGCACTCCGCTGCACAACGTAACCACTTCGTGGCGGGGCAGATATAAACTGATATAACGATGAGCATGATTGTGCAGGATTCCGGTAATCATTTAATCACGGTTTTCTGCTGTTCGAACACGGTTTTTGATTTTAGCCGGGCGCAGCGTTTTTCGCTTCACTGAGTTCATGAATATTATTCTTAATCTTTTTAAATGCCTCAACAATATCCTGCATATCATTTTCCGCACCGAGTAAAATATTCTGTGTCAGCCAGATTCCTTCGTCGGAGCAGGCATTTTCCGTTTCGGAGAGGTGCAAATTTCCGTAATCCGGATGGGCTATATCCTGTTTACCACGTGCGCCAAACAGGCGTTCGACAAAAACCGGCTGCTTGTATACCGGCAGGGTATATCCGGGATGTGCCGGTATTCCCTCTGCTTGAAGGGCATGTATAATCCGGTTTTTTGAAACACCGTTAAAGTAATCCTTCTTATATCTTATTAAAAACAGGTGATATGCATTGGATGTAACATTTTCATCTACATTTATTGGGACGATGCCTTGTATTTTTGCGAGTTCGGCATTCAGATATGCCGCATTTTTTTGACGAATTCTGAGCTGATTCGGATATTTTTCGAACTGCGCCGAAAGAATTGCAGCCTGGAGTTCTGATAACCGGTAGTTTCCCCCGATATAATAATGTTTATATTGTGGTTTATCTTCGAGCCTGCCGCAATTGCAAAAGCTTCTGCAATATTGCGCTAATTTCTCGTCATCAGTAATAACAATTCCGCCCTCGCCGGAAGTAATATTTTTCGAAGATTGAAAACTGAATATACCTGCATCTCCCAGAGCGCCCACACGCTTGGACTGCCATTCCGCTCCCCATGCCTGTGCCGCATCTTCAATAAGAGCAAGTCTGCGAAATTCGCAAACGCTACGTAAGCGGGACATATCCGCTGCCCTGCCCCCAATGTGTACAGCTATGACTGCTGTCGTTCTCGGTGTTATGTGTTCATCGACTGAGCGCGCATCGAGATGAAACGTAGTGGATTCAATGTCGGCGAACACGGGCAGTGCTCCAAGCAGTATAACTGCGCCGGCTGTTGCAATAAACGTATATGCCGGAAGTATCACCTCATCTCCTGCCTGAACACCCGCCGCCCAGAGCGCACCCATTAATGCAGATGTCCCGCTGTTAAAGCAGATTCCAAATTTTGCGTCATGATACACTGCAAAATGATGTTCAAAGCGTGGGACATATTCCCATTTAGGGTAGCCCCATTTGCCGCTCTTTAATACGTTCTGAACCGCTTTTCGTTCATGCTCATCCCGGATAGGCCATTCAGGAAACGGTTCGGTTCTTACAGGTATTCCTCCGTTGACCGCCAGTTGTTTCATACGCGATTACACCTTTAAAAAAATATTTTAAATTATAGTACAAATTTAAGGTATAAATTGCAACAGGTTTTAAAAGAGTTCAAAGATCAATGAAGATAAAAAAAAGGCTTCCGAAGGGGGGTTCCGGAAGCCTTTGGTCGGATGGACTTTTTAACACGGTTCTTCGTAGAAGGGCGAGTTTCTAATTAAGAACCGTTATCCGTGGTGTATTTCATGTTCCAACCTATAATAATATAAAAAAAAAGCCAATTGTCAAGAAAAATTTTACTTTTTTTATTAATTTTTATAATTTCACGAAAGTTCTTTTTGTAATTAAGCACAAATTACCATGATAAATGCTTGTTAAGTGATTACTGCAAATCGTACTTTTTTTCATTTTAATGTTCACTTTGATCTAAAGAGATGCATGCCATTCTTCTCCATATATAACACGAATAATTAAGGAAATACAATATTTTTTAGAAAATTTGGAACTTATAATAGTATATTTGCATTATATCTTTTGAAATTAATACTTGACTATTTAGTATACTTTCATTATATTTTTTTTCATTTTGTATTGAAAGATTATTTTACCATTTAAACAACATGGAGCGTTTATGAGGTTCACAGCTCAGGAAAAATATGGTTTACGCTGCATGGTGCAGCTTGCCAGGCATGAAGACGTGGGACCGCTCTCCATCGAGGAAATTGCAAAAAGCGAAGGTTTAACCCCACATTATATCGGCAAATTGATGCGCATTCTGCTAAAAGGCAGCCTTATAGTGAGTATACGGGGTCAGAAAGGGGGATACAAACTGGTACGCCCTGCTGTACAAATCAGTATAGCCGAAATTCTTTCTGTATTGGATGGTCCTTTTCTCAGTTATGGACACTGCGGAAAATTTACTAATATTGATATTACATGTGTGCACTCTACAG
>LJUD01000235.1 GCA_001304035.1 bacterium SM23_31
CGCTGACAACATTGGGAGAATTATTCGTTATTATCAGAGCCTCCCTGATCAGCTGCAAAGCTTGTTCAAAGTCTCCTTCCCGGGCATAACGGACGGCTGTTGTATGAAGGCTGTCTGCTCTTATCTGAAATGCGGGACTTTCTTCAGTAGAAACCAGAGTTGTTATAGAAATAATAGAAAAATAACTAAAATAAACAACCAAAATTCTTTTAATCATCATTTCGATTAATTAAATCTCGTTCCCCTTGAAAAATGACGGATTCTAATATTTTTAAATACGTTTATTTCCAGGAATATTTTTTTAATAAAATAAAAAAACACAATTATATCCAGACTTTTTTCTGCTGCTTTATAAGCTCTTTAAATTCTTTAAATGTGTTAACTGAGTGATTAGGCTGCTCATGTTGGTTCAGTATACTAAGAATTGAAAATAGTTTCCTCGTGATTTTTGCGCCCGAAAATTGAAAAATAAAAGGACATATCTTTTCTGATGATAGGATAATGCGTGTATCGAACTTTATTCCCCCTAAATAGTGCATATCGATATTGAGAAATGACTTAACCAGACTGATAAAATATGGTCCCTCTCTATCCTGGTTCAATGTGCGGATTTTATTCATTATCAGGTGCGGGCTAAAATTTTTCAGGAAATTTTCAAATTTTTGATGTAATAAAGAACTGCTGTTTTTGAGAAATTTTTCGAATTCAGGAAAATTAAAAGTTTCTTTTGCATTGCGTTGAATGAATTCTGAAAGAGCGTATTTAAAAGATTCTTGAGTTTTTAAGTATGCAATCATTTTCCGGTACAGTGCATTCTTCAGGAAAAAATATGCATCCTGGTTTGCGTTCGGCTCAGGATTTGAAACGACAATACCGCTTGAAGATATGTTAAAAAAATCAATCGTATTGTATGATATTCCCGCCCCAAGATCAACGATTATTATATCAGCCTCTAATTTATTAATGTGCCGGATAATCTTTTTTTTCCTTGCATGCGGCATATTAGCTATACCAATAAGATTTACTGCACCGCTGATAAAACGTAAATTGTCAAGCGGTGTGTCAATTATCACATCAGAAAGACTTTTAGTCTTTTTTAAAATAAAATCATCAAGAGTGTATTTCGGTCTATTGATCAACAAATAATTATGCAGGTCCGGAACTCCGAAATCGCCGTCAATCAGGATCACATCATATCCCATAATAGCCATACCGATACCGAGGTTTGCAGCAATAACGGACTTACCTGTCCCGCCTTTTCCTCCTGCAACCGACCAGATTGTTTTATCCAGTTTCACCGGCTGCTCTTCAACTGCCGTCAAATTCGTTTCAGATAAAAGGGCATTTCGCATGTGTCAATCTCTTCCATTTATTACAACAATCTACCTTAAAAACAGATTTTTCAATTCAGCCAACGATGATAATTCATGCCGAAATTTCCTATTCATGTATTCGGATAAATATTAGACTATAAATATACAATTTATTTATGATTTATGTAAATAATTAAATGAAAAATTTTTTCACCGGACATTTTGCCTGCAATAATTGTTTCCGTAAGCTCTTATAAATAATTAAATAAGTAATCGTGAAACAAGTGAATATACAAAATACAATTTGCTTATTACAAACATTTTAAATTAAATCAAACTCTAGCAAATCGCCCTCACCCCTTGCCCCTCTCCCGCAAGCGGGAGAGGGGAACTATAAATTATGTCAACAGTATATTCCCTTCTCCCTGTGGTAGAAGGGTAGGGGATGAGGGTAAAAAAATTATTAAATTCAAATGTAGCGTGTTTTTAGTAAATTAGACATCAAATCGCCCTCACCCCTTGCCCCTCTCCCGCAAGCGGGAGAGGGGAACTATAAATTATGTCAACGTAAATTTACCAAAGTCTTTTTAAATTATATTACAAATCCCGTCATTAAGTTTTATATTTTCATAACGATATTACCGCGCGATTAAAACTTCTTCTTTCTAATTAATAGGAAATTTCTTGCATTTTGGAAAAAAAACTTTTACACTATTTCTTTATAGATGAAAAAATATTTCTTTTAATAACCCGTCAAAGTGAGGGAGGATACTATGCTAACCAGAAGAAAATATTGTAGTCTATTTTCATTTGTCCTATTTTTTGCAGTATTTACGGGACAAACCATGGCTCAAAACACACAGGAGAGCGAACCATTGAGCCCGCGCATTGCCAATTATACGATGGAAGTGCGACTGGATGCGGGAAACCGGCTTCTCAATGGAACTGAAACTCTGACCTGGCGTAATACTACTTCTTATTCAACTGAAGAGCTTCAGTTTCATCTCTACTACAATGCATGGTGTAATGATAAAAGCTCATATCTGAACTCGGGAAGATTCTCTCGTAATCTCTCCGATTATAAAGAAAACGATTGGGCTTACTGTGATGTCCGCTCTATTAAAGTTCTTGAAAAGTATGATTTCCAGGAATCCGATATTACGGCAGCGATGGACTTCATCCAGCCTGACGACGGCAATGAACATGACCGCACTGTGATGCGTGTATCACTTCCGGGGCGTGTGCTTCCGGGAGATACTATCAGCCTGGAAATTCAATGGGAATCTAAAGTTCCTCGAACCTTCAGCAGAACCGGTGTTCGAAGCGATTACTATTTTCTGGCACAGTGGTTTCCCAAAATAGGTGTTTTCGAGCCCGACGGCAGGTGGAACTGCCATCAGTTCATTCAAACAGAATTTTATGCGGATTTCGGTAATTATGACGTTAAACTAACTGTGCCTGCCGGCTGGATAGTTGGCGCTACCGGTAGAGAGATTAACAGGCAGGACAACGATGACGGTACAATGACACATCAATACTACCAGGAAGACGTACATGATTTTGCATGGGTAACGTCTCCATATTTAATCGTGGATACTCTCCGCTTTGAAGAACCGGATTTGCCCGCCGTGGACATGCACCTGCTGCTGATGCCCGATCATAAAAACAAAAAAGACCGCTATTTCTCTTCTACATGGTCTGCCCTGAAGAATTACGGTACATGGTTTGGTGCATACCCTTATGACCATGTTACAATTGTCGATCCGGCTTATCAATCGGGTTCGGGAGGCATGGAATATCCTACATTTTTTACCGGAGGTACACGTTGGCTCTCTCCGGTCGAGTCCCGCTCACCGGAATCCGTTACCATTCACGAGTTCGGTCATGGTTATTGGTATGGTATAGTTGCCAATAATGAATTTGAACATGCCTGGCTTGATGAAGGTCTCAATACTTATTCTCATATTCGGACTTTGCAAACGGATTACCCGCCTTTGGTTCTTACCAGGCGCTATTTCGAAGGTTTTGTTCCGGTGGTATTTTCCAGTGTCCATATTGCAGACCGCCTCGACGGCGCAGATCAATATTATGGATTTCAATCTATACTCAAGCGTGATCCGATAGCAACGGTCTCCTATAAGTACGGTCCCGGCAGCTACAGTGCTAATTCATATAATAAAGCAGCTATGATGCTCCGAACGCTGGAAAACTACCTGGGCTGGGAAACATTTCAAAAAATAATGTCTACTTTTTATGACCGTTGGAAATTCATGCATCCGAATCCCGGAAATTTTTTCGTAGTTGTCAACGAAGTAAGCGGTCAGGATATGAGCTGGTTCTTTGACCAGGCATATTACAGTTCTAATGTATTTGATTATGCCGTAGGTGAAGTAATATCAAAGCCGGTGCAGGAGCCATTTGGCTATGTAGAGCAGGAGGGGGAATTGATCTTTCAAAAGGGAAAAAGAAGTCCGGGTGAGAGTGATGCTACTCAAATGTATAAATCAACGGTCTTCGCACGCCGGTGGGGGGAAGCGACTTTTCCTGTAGAGGTAAAGACAACCTTTGCGAGTGGCGACTCAGTCCTTGAATACTGGGATGGTAAGGACCGGTGGGTCAGGTTCGATTATGTGAGATCTTCAAGAGTTGAAAAAGTTGAAGTGGATCCCGAACATAAGCTGGTACTGGATTTCAACTATACGAATAATTCGTGGGTAAGTGAACCAAAGGCTAAGGCTGCATCTTATAAATGGGTATCGAAATGGATGATATGGCTGCAAAGTTTAATGGAATTTTTCGCGTTTTTTTCGTAAACCCTGAATTCATGTATTATGGAATATTGTTAACTAATAAAAGTATGTAATTAAGTAAAGAGGAAAATAATTATGAAAATCTTAAAAGCATTTATTGCTGGTATTAGAAGCGTGAATCGCTCGAAACGATATATTCTCCTTGTCTATTTAGTTAGTCTGGTTATAGCAATAGTATTAGGCCTTACTCTTGCAGATACCATTCAAAATTCACTTGGCTCCAGTTTAGCTGGGGAAAATATGTTATACGGTTTTGATGGGCTTTGGTATGGCAGTTTTTCAGAGCAAGCATCAGGTTTAGCTTCGACGTTTGATCCCGGTGTGGTAAATATTGGCGCCGTTTTAAACGGATTGGATGCCGTACTCTCGGGAAATCTCTTGGAAGGTTATATCGGTATTGCTGGTATAGGTATACTTTACTTGTTGATGTGGACTTTCTTTTCGGCTGGTTTTATTTCAATCTACGCAAAAAGTGTAGAGCGCCCGTCTTTTTTCCAGCAGGCGGCAAGATTTTTCCCAAGGTTTGTTATTCTGGCAATACTCGCCGGCGTGCTCTACTTCCTGCTTTTTTATTTTCTTATGAACTGGCTTTCCAATGCAGTGAATGCGCTGACACGGGAGACGATCGATGAGCGTATTCATTTCGCTTATACTGTAGTTAAATACGCAATACTGTGGATTCTGGTTTTGGTTGTGAACATGCTTTTTGACTACAGCAAGATTATTACAGTCATGGAGGATCACAAAAACGCCCTGACCGCTCCGCTAAAGGCTGCGGGTATTGTTTTTACCAATTTTATCAATACCTTCGGCTTGTATTTGCTTATCGGATTATGCTGGATCGTGCTGATGCTGGTCTACGGGCTTGTTGCACTGCGCGTAGAGGGATTTTCCTTGGCTGCGATACTTGGGGCATTTTTTCTGGGGCAGCTTTATTTGCTCAGCCGCATAGGGGCTCGCTGCATGTTCTATGCGGGTCAAACCGCTATGTGTTCAACAATTTCTAAAGGTTAAAGAATATTGCGGAAACATAGAATTTACCGGGATTAATAAAACTCGTTCTCTTAACCTGTTAAAAAATTGATTATAAATGTCTTAACAAACTGGTTTTTATATGAGTGCAGTAATTAGTAAAATAACCAATCTTTTACACAAGCGTATATTGATTCTTGACGGCGCTGTCGGAACTATGATACAGCGCCTTAAGCTTGACGAAGATGACTTCCGGGGGGAGCGGTTTAAAGACCATTCGCATGAATTAAAAGGAAACAATGATTTACTCAGCATAACCCAGCCCGATAGTATAAAAGAGATACATCGTTCTTACTTGGAAGCGGGTGCGGATATTATTGAAACGAATACGTTTAACGCTAATCCGGTTTCTCAAGCTGATTATAAACAGGAAGACCTGAGCTATGAGCTTAACGTAACCTCCGCAAAAATAGCCCGCGAAACAGCGGATGAATTCACAGCAAGACAGACATTAAATTGTAAGGCTGCGCTTTATGCTATTCAGGAGTATTTTCTGAAAACAGGGAAAGAACTGCCGGTTATTGTATCAGGCACTATTGTGGACGCCGGCGGCAGGACACTTTCCGGGCAGACTGTCGAAGCGTTCTGGATTTCAGTTTCCCACATGAATAACCTGTTAAGCATAGGGCTTAACTGTTCATTAGGTTCAAAACAGATGCGCCCTTATATCGAGGAATTGTCCCGGATTGCATCATGTTGCACCTGTTTGTATCCTAATGCGGGTTTGCCGAATGAGTTCGGTGAATACGATGAAACTCCCGAATACATGGCAGAACAGATTGAAGACTATGCAAAAAACGGGTTTCTTAATATTGTTGGAGGCTGCTGCGGAACTACTCCGGAGCATATACGCGCATTAGCTGAAGTCGCCGGTCGCTATCCGCCCCGAAAAATCCCCAAGATAAAGCCTTATCTCTGCCTTAGTGGACTGGAGCCTCTCGTTGTTCGTCCCGGTTCGAATTTTGTAAATATAGGTGAGCGTACCAATGTTGCGGGTTCGCGTGAATTCAAAAACCTCATTATTAATGGTGATTTCGAAAGTGCGCTTTCTGTAGCTAAACAGCAGGTTGAAAACGGGGCTCAGATAATAGATGTAAATATGGA
>LJUD01000008.1 GCA_001304035.1 bacterium SM23_31
CCTGAAAATCAATTCTGCCTGCCGCTATATCCCGAGCTTCAAGTGTAATTTATTTTTGCGCCACACGCTGCCCGTCTAAATAAAGGTTGACTAATAGATTTCTCACCGGGTTGCTGCCGAAATTATCCGCCGTCATACGAAGTGTTATCTGCTTTCCCTGCTCTAATATCTGGTTCATTATTACGGCGCCGGTTATGCCGGCATTACCGGTCTCAAAACTTCCTGATTCAGGTTTAATGCAGAAAACGCGTATCGGCGCCGCCCCGGCAGTTTCAACGTCAAGCGAAACATCCGGAGGGAAGCTCACCGCCTGCATGTCTGATAAAAGAAAAATCTCGCGGTGTAAATTTGTGCTTGATGCGAGTAGTGAATAACCTGTTTGCAAAGCCCCGGTCAGGTTACACGGTTGATTTGAAAAGCGGGCTGACCTGATCTGACGGCGCAGAATATCGATGTCATGAATTGCCTCAACCGTATTATCTTCCTCGATATTCGTTGAAAACAGCAGGTATATTTCGTCGCCGTCTTTAAGAGTTTCGAGAACTTGCAGAGCATTGCGGCGGATAAGTTCGAACATTGATGTGCCGTCCCCCCGGGTGCCCGGCGAAACAGCCGCAGTGCTCAGAGAATTATCGATGATTAATACGGCTGAGATCGGGGTGTCCTCTGTCCCGCTCAGCGGGATCGCTTTATCCCGGTTTAATCCGGATAACCTGGGCTCAGCGGGATCACTAATGAGTGTCGGACGCGCAAAAGTAAGATCTTCTTGCTCTCTAATATTTTAAGAAAATATAACGAACTAAAAAGTATCCGTTCTTTTTTGCGGCGGCTGAAAAGATGAATGATGAGGGGAAGAAGTGCAGCAAATAACCCATAAAGGAATATTGTTTGTAGAAAAGTCATATATACAGGTTTTTAAAAACCTTTTTTATCGCCTCCTTAAACGGCGGAATTTTGAGCGTTGTCAACTGCTGTCAATAAAGTTAGGGAGCACATTATTTGGATTCTGACTTATCTAACACACATTGATCAACAATAATATAACGCTTAAAATACAAATTTGCTTTCAAATTTTTACATTTTTTGATGTTGAAATGCCTTTTATTCCTTGATTCATACTTAAATTTAACGATTTATATCTGATTTTGCAACATAATTACGTGTTTTATTAACCGGTAAGATAACTTTGGGGGAATTACTTACATTTTTAGGTGAAGCGTATGAACAAGTTGCTTGTCTGCGCAATCCCGGTCAGCGGTTTTTCTAATTTTTATTTAAGATTAAACCTGCATATTTTATTGTTTACAATACATTAATTCTTTATATTAGTTGTATTGTTTATGTATTGAGTTAAATTCTATCATTTAATGTTCGTTTTTAAAGCCAATTGAATAAAAAAGGGAGTTTGAAACCGTATGACTGACTCTATTGCATTAGAGAACAAGTATGAATTATCCCTGTATCCCAAAAGAGGGATAAATATTGTTAAAGGTAAAAACGCAACCTTATGGGATTCTGAGGGGAAAGAGTATATCGACTGTGTCGGCGGTATAGGTGTGGCTTCGGTCGGACACTGCAACGAGTATGTCGCCAAAGCAATTGCCGTACAAGCGCAAATACTTATTACCTGTCCATGCATTTTTCACAATGATGTTCGCGCATTACTACTCGAGAAACTGGTAAACATTACTCCTGCCGGCGTAACACGCGCTTTTTTGTGTAATTCAGGTACCGAAAGCATCGAGGCTGCCATAAAATTTGCGCGCTACTCTACAAAAATGACAGATTTTATCTGTGCTGTGAGAGGCTTTCATGGAAGGACGATGGGTTCGTTAAGCGCCACATATAATCCAAAGTATCGTGCGGGATATGAACCTTTTGTTCCGGGATTTTACTTTGTGCCGTTCAATGATTTTGAAAAATTAAAAGAGAAAATCAGTGATAATACCGCTGGTGTTATTCTGGAGATTGTGCAGGGAGAAGGGGGTATACATGTCGGCGATAAAGAATATTTCCGGAAGGTGCAGGAATTATGCAGCGACAGCGGAATACTGCTTATTATTGATGAAGTACAGACGGGTTTTTGCAGAACAGGAAAGATGTTTGCCTGCAATCATTTTGATATTGAACCGGATATTTTGTGTCTTGCAAAAGCAATTGCCGGTGGATTTCCGATGGGTGCCGTGCTCTGTTCCGCGAAGATAGACCTTCCTGCCGGTAAACACGGTTCGACCAACGGCGGCAATCCGCTGGCATGTGCCGCTGCTCTTGCAGCAATAGATTACATGCTCGAATTTAAGCTCGATAAGCAGGCTGCGGACAAAGGTGCTTATTTTATTGACCTGATGAAGAAGCGTCCGCTCGATAAAATCCGGGAAATAAGAAACCTGGGTCTCATGATCGGTATTGAACTGAAGGAAGAAAATAAACCGTATATTCAAAAGTTGATGGAAAAAGGCGTTTTGGTTATGCCTGCAGGCCCGAATGTATTACGGATGCTTCCCCCGCTTACAATCGAATATGAGCAGATCGATAGGGTAGTTGAAGCACTATCGGAGATTCTGTAATAATGTAAAACACCGGAACTCGTTTTCAATTATTTTCGGCGGCGGCTATTAGCGGAATCAAGTTTACAACAAAGAAGAATGAGAACGGCGAATACGAGAATTTAACAGATGTAAGGCTTGCCGACAAAAAGGGCGATTTGGAGCTGTTGTTTAAATACTTGAAATTACTGAATAGAGACCGTGAAGATGAAAGCAACGAAATTCAGGTAAATGTAACGCTTATAAACGTGGACGATTATCACTCGCCCGATTACGGAAATAGATAAATACCGCAGGACCCGGGAATTAAAAACCTTCAAAATCTTCTTATGAAGCTTCCAATTCACCCGAACACAAAAACATGTATGGGGGTAGTGTACAGTCGGGAACTTTTTCGCAGGTATACCGTTAAAACATGGCAATCAGTGGGCAATTTATGAAATCGATAATACCATAAAGGCAATGACAAATTACGGAACACAAATTGATTTTTTCCAAAAACAACAATCTTTATTCTAACAAAAGGAGAATCCAAAATGGAAATACCAGAATACAAATATCTCGGTTTTTTGTGTGAACGAGGACATGATTTTGAAGGTACGGGAATGAGTTTGAGATATAAATCAAATACAGGCTGTATAGAATGCAAAAAAGAAGATCAAAAAAAATATCAGAAAAGCGAAAATTTTAAAGAATATAGGAGAAAATATAGGCAAAGAGAAAAGTATAAAGAATATCAGAAAAAATATCATCAAACAGAAAAGTACAAAGAATCTCTGAGAAAATATTACAGAAAAATTATCAAAAACTTGGATAATAAATATATAGAGAAATTATTACATAATAATTTCCGTTTAAAATTAAGTGAAGTTACCCCTGAATTAATAAAAAATTATCGGTTTATAGTAATTTGCGAACGTTTAATCAGAAACGGCAAATTATCTGAAATTGAAATTGCTTATTTAAACAAAGAAAGAAATGGTATTATGGTTACAAATGGAAAACCAAATAACAGTCGGGAATCACGTGATTTTTTAATTGAAAAAGCAAGGGAACTTTTAGATAAGAAGGTTTCACGTGAAGATTTAATGGCAGCCGTCACAAGCTATCGGGAGGTTACGAGGTTGGCTGTCGCCGAAATGCAGTACAACCGAATGATGGGTCGAGACTTTATTGCCTCAAATGGTGAGCCAAAAATATAATAATTAATAAATCCATGAATGTCAAGAGGAATTATTTTAAGCATTGCTCCGTTTCTAAAATTCCCGTCAATTTCTTACATATCTTTTTATCACTCAATATTTCCAAAAACGCTTCATTCATGGTGGGAGTGAGAATTATTTCATTTCTTAGAAAAAGCCAACATTTTGTTACTATATTGTTACTTGCAAAAACCTTATACATTGTTTATTAAAAAATTAGATTTATATTTTTGTTTACCGCCGCAAAACGGAAATCGAAAAAGGGGCTGCTTGATAGTAAATCCTGAGTATAATAGACTGCTTGTAGTGAGGAATAATTTATTCGCTTCGTATGTCATTTATTTATGACTTACTGTTAAAAATTCCGGCAGAAATCAATTATGTTATATTTGAAAAGGTTACTGCAATATTTTCAAAAATCACCTTATTTAATATCAAAAATACAGCAGTGACTTGGTGAGACGCCTGTTTTTATCCCGCCGGGCAGTAAACAATAAATAACAAAGCCGTTAGGTCGAAATAATTTATTAATATTAGTTGCCGTTTAATAGGAGCACTACCCGACGGGCTCCTACAACTAATTTTCTGTATAATTTTAATAGACTAAAAAACTAAATTTTTTGGAGTAATTCCAATCCGCTTATCAATGATTGCTTACCGAATCAATATCATTTTCTTTGCAGCCGTAAATTCTTCAGATTGAATTGTATAAATATATACACCCGAACCAACCTCTGTACCCGAATCACTTATTCCATTCCATATAACTATATGAACTCCTGCGGATTGTGTTTCATTAACGAGCGTTTTTATCTTCTGACCTAAAATATTATATATTGTTATGCGAACATGTGATTCTTTTGGTAATGCATATTTAATTTTTGTTTCCGGATTAAAAGGATTTGGATAATTCTGGAGAAGATTATATTCATCCGGTATTTTATCATAAATTTCACTGCGTTCAATACCGGGGAACATGTCATGAAGAACACCAAAGGCGCTTATTCCTCCTTTATCTCTGTTATATACCGCTTTTTTGGTGCCGAACCACTTTATGCCTTTAGCATCAACCGCAATCGCATATACGCAATTACCTGCTAATCCATCATCTATTGTATACGTTGTCCATGTCGTACCGTCAAATTTACTCACGCCTCCTTCCGCAGTTCCAAACCACTTAATGCCTTTATCATCAATTGCAATCGCTTGCACATAATAACTTGCTAATCCATCATAAGTAGTGTATGCCATCCAGGTTACACCATCAAATTTATTCACACCCCACCTGTGAGTCCCGAACCACTTGTTGCCTTCGGCATCTATTGCAATTGCTCTCACCGAATTATCGGTCAATCCATCATTTGTAGTATATGTAGTCCAGGTTGAACCGTCAAATTTACTAACACCATTACTGGTTCCAATCCACTTATTACCTTCGGCATCAATTGCAATAGCATACACCGAATTATCAGCTAATCCATCGTCTGCGGTGTATGTTGTCCAGGTCGTACCGTCAAATGCACTTACTCCTTTCCGTGTCCCAAACCATAGTGTACCGTCAACATCAATGGCAATTGTTAATACCGATTTATATACTAATCCGTCTGTTTCGGTATACGTTGTCCATGCAACACCGTCAAATGTATTTACTCCTTTTGCGGTTCCAAACCACTTGGTACCCCCGGCATCTATAACAATGGCACTCACACTGTTACTCGCTAATCCATCATCAGTTGTGTATGTTGTCCATGCAGTGTCGTTGAACGCACTCACTCCCCCTCCGGCAGTCCCGAACCATTTAGTACCGTCAGCATCTATTGCAATTGCTCTCACATCATTAACTAATAATCCTTCACGTATAATATAATAACTCCAGTTTGCACCGTCAAATTTACTCAAACCACCTCCTGTCCCAAACCACTTAGTACCGTCGGTATCTATTGCAATTGCCTGCAAATAATTGCCTTTCAATCCATTATCCTTGTTATAAGTAGTCCACGTCGTTCCGTCAAATTTACTTACACCCGTCCATGTCCCGAACCATATTGTACCGTCAACGTCAATGGCAATTGTTTTTACCCAATTACCCGCCAACCCATCATCAGTAGTATATGTAGTCCATGATGTTCCGTCAAATTTACTTACCCCTTCATAGTAAGTTCCAAACCACTTGTTACCTTCAGTATCAATTGCAATCGCATAAACAAAATGACTTGCTAACCAATCAACAATGGTGTATGCTGTCCATGTGGTATCGTTAAATGCGCTTATTCCTGCGGAAGTTCCGAACCACTTTGTACCATCAGCATCTATTGCAATTGCTCTCACACCATTACTTGCTAATCCGTCGGCAGTGGTGTACGTAGTCCATGTTACGCCGTCAAATTTACTCACTCCGCCTCCCCAGGCAGCAAACCACTTATTCCCATGAGCATCTATGACGATTGCCCTGACATCGTTACTTGCTAATCCGTCATCGGTGGTATACGTAGTCCATTTTGTTCCGTCAAATTTACTCACTCCCGCCGGAGTACAAAACCACTTATTCCCTTTAGCGTCGACCGCAATTGAACGCACATAATTATCAGCCAGTCCATCATCCTTCGTATATCTTTCATATTTTCCTGTATCGTTGTTCCATCTCGTAACTCCCAATGATGTTCCTGCCCATATATAATTGCCGTCAATTGCTATACTTAAAACATTATTTGCGTTTACATGATTATCGTTTCTAAAATTCACCCACTGTTCACCTTCCTGGGCAATAGTCCATTGTGGAAACAGGGCAAGGCACACAAGCGTAATGAGTAATTTTTTAGTACTCATAACAACCTCCTCGTTATGATATAAAGTGTTTTAGTATTTTGAAATTCTATAATCTTGACTAAGTGAAGATGAATAAACGTTTATAATCTATAATTAATAAAAATGATAAACGATATTATACTATATCAGCTATTGTCAGCGGTAGAAGTGGTTCTAAAATATTTTTAGCAATATTAAAGATAGATAAGAGTACCGGGCAGTGCAGATCAGACTTACGATTATGCTTTTCTTTGAACAATATATATAAGAAAACTGCAAATATCATGCCAAAATATTGATTTTTACTTATATTTTTAGTATTTTTTAACATACACAAATTCTCTATCGCGGCAGCACGGTTTTGCCCGCTACTTTGGGCGTGGATTGAAATTCGGGAAGAATAGCCCGGATGGTTTTGATCACGGCTTTCCGGTCGCCGGCGTCGGAATTTTCAAGCAGTTCGGTTATCATCTTTTCGAATTCGGAGGTTCGATAATGTGTTGTCGGTTCAGCGCGTAAAATTTTATTGTGCGCCGTCGGCTGGGGATTCTCTTCGCTCAACCACAATTCTTCCATGACCGGCGCATGCTTATAAGCAGCGGAATTACCCCGTGCGGGATTATCAGGTGTTGTAACCGCAAGCATAAAACGTTCTTCGGCGGTGAATATAACCGTGTGTCCATTCGTCTCGTTATTGTCATTTTCAGTCGTATACCTTAGCTTAGAAACAACAACTTATCTTTACATGCCATTTATCCAATTTCGAAAACAACAGTATATTTCTGTACAAAATTCAAAAAAAATCCAAAAAATACTTGACAAAGTTTAATTAATATGTTATATTTCAAATGAAAATGAAAACCATTATCAATAAAGATTATTAAAAAATGCCCGGACGAAAAGCAAAAGGAGCACCCTGGTGGCAAGGAAGATTTAGAGGATACGGCTATAGGATGACTGTTCCAAGAGAGGCAATCGTAGGTGTTTTAAGTGAAACGTCCAAACATCTTAGTGCTGAAGATATTTTTCTGGAAGTTCATAAGGTTTATCCTTCTATTGGACTTACTACAATATATCGCACGTTAGAGTTATTAGTTCAAATGGGGCTGGTCTTTAAATTTGATTTCGGAGACAAGAGAGCTCGCTATGAATTAGCAGAAGGCCCAAAGGGTAAAAGACATCACCACCATCTGGTATGCATAGGCTGTGATACAGTGATAGATTATACAGATTTCATTGATGAGGAAATAGAGTTACTTGGTCAGACCGAGAAAGGTCTTTCCAAAAAATTCAATTTTAAGATTACAAATCACCTCATTCAATTTTATGGATTATGCAAAAGATGTCAGAACAAAAAATAAAATTTATATTTTTTTCACATTAAATGAAAATGGTTTTCTATAACAATAAGAAAGGAGGCGATTAACATGCCAGCAGGAGATAGAACTGGTCCTACCGGGGCCGGTCCAATGACAGGTCGTGCCGCTGGTTACTGTGCCGGCTACTCTACACCAGGTTATATGAACTCAATTCCAGGTAGAGGAGGGTATGGATTTAGCCGCGGGTCGGGCAGAGGTTTGTCTGGACGAGGGCGCGGCTGGAAAAATTCGTATTGGGCTACAGGCTTGCCAGGCTGGGCAAGAGGAAGCTATGGTTTTCCTGCATTTGGAGGTGGAGCATATCCTTACGTTCCGGAATTGACGTCGAAACAAGAAACGGATATGCTTAAGCAGGAAGCAGAATTGCTAAAGAACCAGCTTAAAGACGTCCAGAACCGTATCAACATTCTGGAAAAGGCTGAAAGTGCACCTCAGAAGAATAAATAGCTAAAGAGGATGGGGAGTAGAAGCGTAAATATATTTACCCTATCCCGATTTTTTTAAAAAAAGGAGCAGTACTTTGGCAAAAATGCTTAATGAGGTTGTTTCACGCTTTTCTAAAGATCAGACTTTGTCTGAAAAATCCCCTTTTTATTCCCCCTTTAATAAAGATTAAAGGGGGAATGCGGGGGGATTTATACATCCCGCTCAGCGGGATAAAAATTTGCCAAAGTATGAAAGAGGAGAATATAATGAGAGTAGCTATATCTACAGATGGAGAATTTGTATCTGCTCATTTTGGTAGATGCCCGTCTTTTACTATTCTGGATATTAAAGACGGCAAAATTATAAAGAAAGATGTTGTAGAGAATCCGGGACATCTGCCTGGGTATATTCCACAATTTCTACATAAACAAGGTGTTGGATATATTATTGCGGGTGGCATGGGAATGAGGGCTGCAGGTTTCTTTAATGAGTTTGATATAATGACAATAGTAGGTATAAGTGGGAAAATTGATGAAGTAATAGAAAAGCTTCTAAAAGGCACACTGAAAGGTGGTGAGAGTCTTTGTAAACCAGGTTCAGGAAAAGGATATGGTGTAGATAAGGCTCAATGTGACCATCCAGATCAAGACGAACATAAACATTAAAAGAATCAGCGGGAGAATGAAATGGAGATTTGCATAACTTCAAAAGGCGATAATTTGGATTCACAGATTGATCCTCGATTTGGAAGATGTCAATACTTTATTTTTGTAGATCCGGAAACTTTTGAATTTGAGGCAATTCAGAATCCAAATATCGATGCTATGGGTGGCGCAGGCATTCAATCAGGTCAACTTATAGCAGGAAAACAAGTCAAGACAATTATAACTGGTAATGTCGGACCTAATGCATTTCAAACATTACAAGCAGCCGGTGTAGATGTTATCACCAGCGTAGCTGGCAGTGTTAAAGAGACCGTTGAGAAATATGTTAGAGGCGAACTTAAGCCGATTCAAGGTCCAAGTGTAAATTCAAAGTTTGGCATGCCTTAAAAAAAGTAAAAGGAGGGATTAAAAATGCCGTTTGGAAAAGGAACAAATCAACCTGGCAGTGGTCAAGGGAGAGGTACAGGCAGGGGCAGTGGACGCGGCAGGATGGGTGGAAACCGTCCAGGCGCAGGCCTGGGTGGAAATTGCGTCTGTCCGTCTTGTGGTGCAAAGGTTTCGCATAAAGCAGGAACTCCATGTTATTCTGTGAATTGCCCTGAGTGCGGTACAAGAATGGCAAGAGAATAATTCTATGATTATTTCAATTGCAAGTGGAAAAGGTGGAACAGGAAAAACTACAATAGCTACAAATCTTGCCCTTTCTATAAAAAAACGCGTTCAATTTTTAGACTGTGATGTCGAAGAGCCCAATGCACATATTTTCTTGAAGCCTCAGATTCAAAGAACCGAAGCTGTATCTATTCCTGTGCCTGAAATCGATGAGTCTAAGTGTAATTTCTGCGGCAGATGTCAGGAAATTTGTGCTTATAATGCTCTTGCAGTGCTGAAGGACAAAGTATTGACTTTTCACCATCTCTGCCATGGCTGTGGTGGTTGTCGGCTTCTTTGTCCCCTGAATGCGATTAAAGAAGTCGATAGAGAGATAGGTGTCATTGAAGTTGGCAGTTCGAATAACTTGCAATTTATACACGGAAGATTAAATATTAATGAAATGATGTCTCCGCCTTTAATCAGGGCAGTTAAGGATTGTATTATTCCTACAAAAATTGTTATTATTGATGCCCCGCCGGGAACATCCTGCCCTGTTATTGAAGCAGTTAAAAATAGCGATTTTTGCATATTGGTAACAGAACCGACTCCTTTTGGTTTAAATGATTTGGTACTGGCAGTCGAGGTTTTAAGAAGATTGGGTATTCCTTTCGGTGTTGTAATAAACCGGTCTGATATCGGGGATGATAAGGTAGATAATTTTTGCCATAAAGATAATATCCCGATACTAATGCGAATACCCTTTAATAAACAAATAGCAATAGCATATTCAGAAGGTATCCCAATAATAGATACGATTTCAGAATATAAAAAAGAGTTTGTTGCACTATACAAAAATATCGTAAAAATAGTAAGATGAAACAGATAGTCGTAATAAGTGGAAAAGGCGGAACTGGCAAAACTGTACTAACTGCTTCATTTGCCGCTCTGGCAGATAATGCCGTTTTTGCGGACTGTGATGTAGATGCAGCCGATTTACATCTTTTGTTAAAACCTAAGATAAGGGAAAGGTATGAATTCAAAAGCGGAAAAACTGCAGTTATTGATAAAAAACACTGCACGCAGTGCGGCGAATGCATCACGATCTGCCGTTTTAATGCAATAAGCGAAGATTTTATAATAGATCCTATCTCCTGTGAAGGATGTGGAATTTGTAGTCTTATTTGTCCGGAGCAAGCCGTCATGATGGAAGAAAATTTGTCTGGTGATTGGTACATATCAGAGACAAAATACGGTCCTTTAGTGCATGCAAAATTAGGAATTGCCGAAGAGAATTCCGGGAAACTTGTAACCTTGGTGAGACAAAACGCAAAGAAAATAGCAGAGGAGCAGCATAAAGACCATGTAATAATTGATGGACCTCCCGGGATTGGCTGTCCGGTTGTTGCCTCTATAACAAATACAGATTTAGCCTTGATAATTACTGAACCTACGCTTTCAGGCATTCACGATATGGAAAGAGTTGCTGCTGTTGCCGAGCACTTTGGAATTCAGACTAAGGTTGTGATAAATAAATACGATATTAATTTAAAGAATACCCGTGATATTAGAACAATCTGCCAAAATAAAAATATAGAGGTTTTGGCACAATTGCCTTTTTCTGAAGACGTTAACAAATCACTGGTTAAATGCATACCTATTGTTGAATTATGTAATAGTCAAATAACTGAGGATATTACCGATTTATGGAATAAAGTTAAATAAGCATTAAAGAGTAATGATATAAGAAAAGTGGAACCGGGAGAAAAGACATGAGTGATTTTAATGACGAGATTATGAATAATAATAATTCATCTGATGATTCAGAGGATATAGTATCATTCATTAGGAGTCCAAAGCACTTTGGAAGAATGAATAATCCCACGAGTGCCGTATGTATCAAAGGTCCCTGTGGCGACGAGATGGAATTTTATCTCGTTATAAATGACGGAATTATAGAAGAAGTAAAGTTTTATACAGATGGCTGCATTTCTACAATCGCCTGCGGCGAAGTAGCCGCCCGGTTGGCACAAGGTAAATCTATTAATGAAGTTTTAGATATTTCTCCGGGAAAAGTAAAACAAATATTGAAGGAATTGCCACAGACTCACAGCCACTGTTCAATTTTAGCTGTTTGTACTCTTCATAGAGCCGTTGCAGATTTTTTGCTTAAAAATAAATTCTGATTTTCCGGAAAGGTGATAAATATGCCGATTTATGAATACAAATGTAAAGACTGCGGAAAGATTAGCGAGTTTTTTGCAGGTGTATCCCAGCAAAAACTGGATATTAAATGTGAGTATTGTGGAAGTAGAAAAATGAGTAAAATATTTTCTAAGAGTTATGTTATAACAAACAGCAGTGTTATTGGCTCGCAGGGTGGCAAAACCTGTTGCGGAAGGGATGAACGCTGCGATTCTCCTCCCTGTGCAGATGACAGCCTTTGTAAAAGATGAATGAAAATGAATATGAATAGGATTACAAATCCGTAAATTGTGAATAAAAGAATGGGGAATAGTAAATTAATAATAACGGCGTGATAAATTATAAAAAAATAGAAATTTTCACTTATTAATAGTACTTTGGTAAAAATTCACATAAAGATGCTGGTCCCGCTTAGCGGGAAAGCATGACAGGGAAGGCGTACCTGTCATTCCGAACTTGGTTCGGCATCTAATACAAATTAAAAACATATTTGAATATAAATTTCTTGGGAAAATTATTAGATCAAATGCGTTCAAAATTGAAAATTCCCAAAATTTACCAAAGTACTATTATTAAATTAAAATGATTATAGTCCACTATTGGTTTTGCTTAACGGAATGACCAGCATTGATAGTCTTTTTGAACCTCGTATCACGGCAGGACGGTTTTGCCCGCTACTATGGGTGTGGATTGGAATTCGGGAAGAATAGCCCGGATGGTCTTGATTACGGCTTTCCGGTCGCCGGAGGCGGAATTTTCAAGCAGTACGGTTATCATCTTTTCAAATTCGGAGGTTCGATAATGTGTAGTCAGTTCAGCGCGTAAGATTTTATTGTGTACAGTTGGCTGGGGATTCTCCTCGCTCAACCACAATTCTTCCTTTTTCTTCTCGCCGGGACGCATACCGGTGTAGACAATTTCAACATCTTTATCCTCATCAAGTCCGGACAGCTTAATTAAATCATGTGCAAGGTCGGTAATCCTGATCGGCTTGCCCATATTCAGGATGAAGATCTCGCCTCCCTCGCCGAGTGCGCATGCCTGATTGATAAGGCTTACTGCTTCGGGGATTGTCATGAAATAGCGCTCCATATCGGGGTCTGTTACGGTAAGCGGACCGCCGTTCTTGATTTGTTCCTGAAAAATAGTAACGACACTGCCCCTGCTGCCGATTACATTCCCGAACCGCACGGTCATAAAGTGTGTTTTACTGTTGCGGAAATAATGGAGCAAAACAAGCTCGGCAATGCGTTTTGTTGCGCCCATTACGTTCGCAGGATAAACCGCTTTATCGGTTGATACGTTCACAAATTTTTCCACGCCGTATTTCTCGGACAACTGAGCAATGAAGATTGTATTTCTCACGTTATTTTCCACTGCTTCAGCCGGGTGTTCTTCCATGACCGGCACATGCTTATAGGCAGCGGAATGAAAAACCACCTCCGGGCGGTATTCCACAAATAATTTTTCCATTTTGTTCCGGTTACCTATATCGAGCAGTACATAATGAAATGTGGAATTATTGGAGTGATTGCGGAGGTTTTGTTCGAGATAAAACATGTTGGTTTCATCCCTGTCCAGCATCAGCAGCCGTACGGGATGAAAATCGGCGATCTGCCTCGAAAGCTCCTGCCCTATCGAGCCTGCGGCGCCCGTAATCAGGATTGTTTTTTCACGAAGATAGCTCTGTGCGTTCGTACTCGCAATCTCAACCGGTTTACGCTGAATCAAATCTTCGAGACGGACGTCCCTGATTCGTGATACCGGATAGCGTTTTTCTAAAATTTCCCGCAGATCGGGAACAGTCGAAACCTTCACTCCCGGCAGGCTGGCAGCATCAAAGATTTCCCGCATTTCGCTGCCCGATGCGGAAGGTATTGCAATTATCATCTCTCCTATGTGCTCCCGTTTCACTATATCTGCCAGTATATTCCGGTCACCAAGAACCGGAACACCGTTAATACGGAGGTTAAGCTTTTTCGGATCGTCATCAATAAATCCGCATACTAAATAGGGGAGACGCTTGTTTTTCCGGATTTCACGCACCACCATATCGCCTGCATCACCGGCGCCGTATATCAGTACCCGTGTACTGTTTGCAGGGCGGCGCCGGAAAATATCCCGGAGAATGCGTTGAGAAAAGTGGGCTCCACTGAGAAATACAACGAGAAGAATTGCGTCAATAATAAGCGCTCCCCGGGGAAAACGAATCACAAAACTCCACAAAAGAAAAATATAGAACATCGATCCGATTATAACACACCGTATTATCAATAAATACTCACCCATTCCGGCATATTTTCCAACTCCCCGGTACAATCCGAATACGTAAAAAACCGCCCCGCGAGCAATAATGACTATGAGTAAACCTTCGGGTAAATGCCCCAGTTCAACCGGGTCAATATTATCAATTTGAAAATCGTACCGGAGAAGCAGCGCAATACAAAATGAAGCCGCCGCTAAAACCAGGTCGATTAATACGATGGGAATTTGTCTTAACGTGATTTTATACATGAACCGTCAAATTATATGATAAAGGAAACATTTCATTTACGGCGCATCCATTTTTTTGTGTTCCGCATTACCCCTGCTTTCCGGATTTTGTGGAACACTAAAAACGATGCGTTTGAGCGTTCTTAGAATAATTTTAATATCCGTAAAGAATGATCTGTATTTAACATAGTCGAGATATAATTGTTGTTTTACAGGTAAAATTTCCCTGCGGTATACGTCATCCGCGATTTCATCGTCAGTAAGAAGCCTCTCCTCGTTAAAATATTCAAGCGAAGCGTTTTCGGTAATTCCCGGGCGGACAGAAAGAATTTCATCCCACTGCTCAGGGTTTACATCGCGGTACCGGGGGAGTTCCGGACGAGGTCCTACAATGCTCATATGACCCAGCCAAACATTGATAAACTGAGGCAGTTCGTCCAGTTTGGTCTTACGAAGAAATCTTCCGATACGCGTTACCCTCGGATCATTGTTTATGGTAATCCCGCTTTGCAGGTCCCCGTCATTTTCTGCACCGGTATGCATCGTCCGGATTTTAAAGATTCGGAATATCCGGTTATGGAGCCCCATTCGCTTCTGCCGGAAAAAAAACGGCCCCGGTGAATCAAACT
Organism: bacterium SM23_31; assembly: GCA_001304035.1. Classification (GTDB taxonomy): domain Bacteria; phylum SM23-31; class SM23-31; order SM23-31; family SM23-31; genus SM23-31. The sequence continues at coordinate 14,942 of LJUD01000008.1, forward strand.
TAACAAGTGGATAAATGATACCTAAAAACGGAAAAATTACCGTAAGGGCAATCGAAGATAACAACAAATCAAAAAGCCTTTTTATCATAACAGGCTTAAAATATAAAATTTTTGTTTTATTATTTTTCTGTTTTTTTGGTATATTATGGAGCACAATGCCTGTTATTTATACAGCTTGAATGAAAATAGTGATTATCATACCGAAAAGCAAGGAGATTTTTGCAAGTTAAAGCACACAAATACTTACTAATTACCATCTTAAAACCGGAGAGTTAAAAGTGAATATGAAGCGGCTGTGGGAACTTTTTCACCGGAAACAGGTTAATAGCGATATAAATACGAGTGAAATATCACGCTTTGATATTTTCAAATCACTGGCTCACCTGGAGGCGGCGATTATTGAGCGCAGTGTTTACCGGCGAAGATTTAAGCCGGGTGAACGTATTGTTAGTGAAGGAGATGCAGCCGTAGGTCTGTATTTGGTGAACTCAGGCGAGGCGAAAGTATATAAAACTATAAAGAATGGGCAAATCGAACTGGCAACACTTGAGGCCGGATCATTATTCGGAGAACTCACCCTCCTGAAAGAACGTAAACGTTCCGCAACCGTTATTGCTGTTGACAATACTGAAGTCCTGTGTCTTTTCCGCCCCGATTTCCTGGATATTCTTAAACAGCATCCGTCGATTTGTGTAAAATTTCTCCCCCGATTTTGCGAAACCATTCTCGAACGCATTAACCATATGTATGAACAAATAAATAAATTACAACATGGTTTATAGATGTATTATATATTCGAAATTATGGAGAAATCTAACAATTAAAACATATTTCAACCAGTTTTAATTTTTCAGCAGGATTTTTGTTGTATTCGGCATTTGGATTATTTAAATTCTTCCGTTTAGCAAAGAATGCATTGCCCACATATTACCAAATATAAAGCTATGACATATTTTCTTGCCCGCATGCATGACGCTTCCGAAATACCGTATTCAGACTTCAGAAAGGTAAAAAAAATTTGAAAATAGTATTTAAATATATGAAAATTCAGGAATAATCCATAATTTAATTTGATTTGTACGGGGAATTTTATTATATTTTATTTTTTTATAATTTATTATTGAAAAGAAAGCCTCACTAAATCATTTGTATTTCTGTAAAGCTCATGCGTAAAGTGTATTGGAGAACCGGAAATGAATCTTTCAAAAAATAAAGCTGTAAAAATGCTTTATAGGGGATTAAAAAATTATTTTGCGAATAAACCCGTTTGTGTTTCTTTTGAGGTTTTGAACTCGTGCAACTTAAATTGTCACCATTGCAATTGGGGTGGACAGATCGAAGAGACACTGCTTACTCCCGAACAGATCAGAGATATTTATCTGAGATTTAAACCTCCTGTTGTGCAAATATCAGGGGGCGAACCCCTATTGAGGGATGATATTGATGATATTTTTCGTGCACTTAAACAGGATAACTGCGTTCCTTATCTTATACTGGTTTCAAATGCATATCTCATGACGGAAGAGCATTATATAAAATTGAACGAGGCGGGTGTTGACCAATTTTCTATCTCTCTGGACTTTCCCGATGAACGGCATGATTATTTCCGCCGTCAGCCGGGCTTGTTTGGCCATTTAAACAAACTTATTCCGCGCTTATCTTCTTTAGGGTATGATAACATCATCTTAAACACTGCAATTACCCACGAAAATTATAAATATTTAAGAGAGATAGTAGACTTGGCTGAAAAATGGGGTGTTTATATGTCCTTTAGCGCTTATACGATTCTTCGGACGGCAAACCGGGATTTTTGCATAAATGAACAGGAAGAACTGGAGCGTCTCAAGCGTATTATCGATGAGCTTATTCAGCTTAAGAAAGAAAGACAGAGAATTGTTACTTCTGAAATAACGCTCAAGAGGACGTATGAATTTTTCAAACACAGTAAAATTACCGGTTGTAAAGCAGGTAAGCGTTTTTTTGTTATTCCTCCTGATGGTTTATTACTTCCGTGTGCAATGCACCGTAATCGCTTGTTTTCGACTCAAGCAGAAATGATCGAGGAGTTTTCCAATCATAATAAATGTGGTTCTTGCTTTGTTGCCATTCGCTCGATGACCGATTTGCCGTTTATGAGCTTTATTAAATCTACACTGTCAAGTTACCTTTCTCTTAAAAAGCCCCCGGCAAGTGCTGAAGTATATGTATCCCCGGAAGAACAGCTTGTAAAGGAAATAAGTAACCAAAATAGTATAACTTAGAAAAAACGTTATGGCAGATATTATAACATTCACCGGTGATGAAATACAAGCCTTACGGCACGCGGCGCCGGAAGGTATGGTTTTAATTCCGCCCGGGGAATTTATAATGGGTGACGGTTTCCGTGAATCCCTCCATAAAGTCTATTTAGACCCGTTTTATATGGATATATATCAGGTAACGAGTGAGCAATTCAAAAAGTTTCTTAAGGAGACGGGATATTGTTCTGAAGGTACTATAAAACGGGTGAGAAGTATGAGAAAGGGCTCGGAAAGGAATCCTGTTATTCGAGTTACCTGGGATGATGCTGTTGCTTTTGCGGGGTGGGCGGGCAAACGTTTGCCTACTGAGGCGGAGTGGGAAAAAGCAGCACGAGGCGGTTTGCAGGGAGCGTACTACGCCTGGGGTAACGATCCCCCCGATGACAGTAAAGCCAATTATGCCCGATTAGTAGGACACCCGACAGATGTCGGTTCATATCCGCAGAATGGATACGGTCTGTACGACATGTGTGGGAATGTCTGGGAGTGGTGCGCTGATTGGTTTGACATTAATTTCTACAATAAAAGTTCTCATTACAATCCTCGAGGACCTGAAAAAGGAAAAGAACGGGTCTTGCGGGGTGGTTCCTGGTTCATGACGCCAAACAATATGAAATGCTCCTACCGTAGTTCACATTATCCCGATTATAAAGACGGCACAATTGGATTCCGCTGCGTTAAATCCATTGATATAAATCCTTCAAAGAAAAGATAATTCGATTGAATCATCCAGTCTCATCCGACGTGAAATATATCCTTCCCTTTAAAATATATGTTTGGGGAGGACTGATGGTTTTATTAGGAGTAGTTAATATATTCTATATAATATTAAAACCGGATTTCGATCCTTTTTTAACCCTGTTCTTTTATTCAATTCCGGCTAACACCGCAATTTCGGTATTCCCTCATGAACCGATTGTAGTCTATTATGGAAAGTATCATAATCTTTTACTAATCGCTCTTATAAGCGGCGCAAGCACATTGATTGCCGGTTTCCTCGACCATACTGTTTTTACTCCCCTGTTAAACTATCCGAAATTTAGCGGATATAAACGAAATACTATATATCAAAAGGCAATTTTCTATTTTGATAAATTCCCCTTCTGGACGATTGTTATTGCTGCGTTTTCTCCCATTCCCTTTTGGCCTGTAAAAATGCTTTCCTTCTCATACAATTATCCATTACGCAAATATCTCTCTGCTGTTTTGGTCGGTCGTTTTCCGAGATACTATTTACTTGCAGCGTTTGGAAGTGTTACGTTGATCCCAAATTGGATTATCTGGCTGATTTTCGTCGCCTTTTTAATGGGCGCTTTATATGATTGGATTCGAGTAAAAAAGAATTCTTCCGGAAATAATTCAAACAAAGAAATAGAGAATTGAAAGTGGTGAACAATAAACAGAGCAAGTAAATTCACATTAATCCGGCAGTTATAGGATTATACGTTTTAATCCGAAGCAGAATCCGAATGGGGGTAAATTGTGTTCCGCCGAAAAATGACCGTTTTTCAGAAGTTTGGCGGCTTTTTTAAGTATATCCGCATCAAAATCCTGAAGACGCCTATTCTCATAAATCTGGAAGTGACGAAAAAGTGCAATGCAAAATGCGATATTTGTGATTACTGGAAAACCGAATCCGAATCCGGATTTACCGATTATCTACCTGTTGTTCAGCATATAAATCCCTTAGTGGTAACTTTGGTCGGCGGCGAACCACTGCTGCGGAAAGACCTCCCGGATATAATTCGCCGCATAAAAGAAAATACGAATTTGGTATATATCTCCCTAATTACCAACGGTTCACTTTTGACTGAAGAAAAAGCTAAGAAACTGTGGAAAGCAGGTTTAGACCAATTATCAATCTCTCTGGATTATCTTGGAATAAAACATGATGAGCAGAGAGGTATCAAGGGGCTGTATACTCACATATCGAATTTGATACCCAGGCTCAGTGCCGCAAGTGATAATAATATCGTGCTTAATACTATTATTATGAAGGATAATCTGGACCAAATCGTAGATATTGCTATACAAGCGTATAAATGGGATGTGATGGTTTCTTATAGTACCTATACAGCGTTGAAAACCGGCAATAAGGCACATATAGTGACTCCGGAAACCCTGAAACGGCTAAGAGCTGTAATTGCCGAGATTCTCAAATTAAAATCTGATTTGGGAAATATTATGAATTCCGACTATTACCTGAAAAAAATTCCCATTTTTTTGGAAGCGGGTTCTATCGGCGGTTGTCAGGCGGGAAGATGCTTTGTCCATGTTACCCCGGACGGGTATTTGAAACCCTGCGCAGAACTGCCGGCGTTTTGTCACCATTCCGAGTACAAAGAGCGACCGGATGCGGTTAATTGCGATAAATGTTGGTCCGCTTGCCGCGGTGAATCGGAAGCGCCTTTGACTTTAAAGAGAATAATGGAGTTTATAAGATGAATTAGAATACTTTGGTATAAGGTCTTGAATACCGCTTAGCGGGACAATTATAGTATTACTATTATCCGATTCCATTTATCCTCACAATTTCCTATTTTCAG
>LJUD01000009.1 GCA_001304035.1 bacterium SM23_31
CCCGTATAAAGAACGTCGGCGTGTTGTTCCCGACCATGTCCCAGTTGCCTTCTTCGGTGTAGAACTTCAGCGAGAAGCCTCGTACATCCCGAACCGTATCGGCTGAGCCCTTCTCCCCGGCCACGGTCGAGAACCGTCCGAACACTTCGGTCTGCTTGCCGATTTCAGAGAACAGCCTGGCTTTCGTGTACTTCGTGATGTCCCGGGTCACGATGAAGACACCGTGCGCACCAGCTGCTTTGGCGTGAACCACGCGCTCCGGAATGCGCTCCCGGTTGAAATGTGCCAGCTTCTCCAGCAGGTAATGGTCCTGTATCAAGGTCGGACCGCGTTCCCCCGCTGTCAGGGATGTCTGGTTGTCGGGAACCGGGATTCCGGCAGCTGTGGTCAGTCTCTTGGATTCCTCACTCATCGCATTGCTCCTTTCTGTTTAGTCTGGTTAATCCTCTCCTGAACTCAGAGCCCTTTGACAATATCCATGTCGTCCACCTATTTCCTGCATCTTGACCGCGCTTTGTCTTGAGCATAAAACAATCCTCGCATCAGCTGCGAAAGCACCTGCTGAATGCGATTGTTAGGTTGTACACAATCTCACTTATCTTTAAATCCCTTACTTGTCTGCCGAAGCGAACGATAAGTCTTAGCAAAGGCAGTTGCCATGGCAATAAACTGCAAACACCAAAACACTGCCATCCAATTCTCTCCACGCTTCAAAGACACCGGCAACATTATCAATGCAGCAATTCCAAATAATACAAAGATAATAAGATTGAAAATTAAAAAACCTGTTTTGTTGTTACTCATGCGAACTCCTTGATAAATGTACTGTCTTCTATTATATCAACCTAACTATTAATTAACTTAATAATTATTTGTTTATAATACATTAGCATGGGATTTTTAACTCAATAAAAACATACTATATTAAATTTTGAAAATCAAGAAATTTATTTTCTGAAATATTTACGATAAAATTGGTCAAATTGTTCTTTGAAATAATATTGATTAAAAATGTACGGTTGATTTCAAGGTACGTCCGGAGGCACCTATTTTTGGCATAACACGTCATATTGTGGCAAAAAAAATAACCCGACAGTGAATTTTGCCGAGTTATGTAAATTATTGTATTTTATTATATTAAGTTGGTGGGCCCTGAGGGACTCGAACCCCCGACCCACTGATTATGAGTCAGTTGCTCTAACCAACTGAGCTAAGGGCCCCAAATATTTGAATATTTTCTGTTTCGATTTGTATAGACGTATAAAAAGTTAAATAAATTTCATAGAAATGTCAAGAAAATACTATACTTTAAAATTACTAATATATTAAACCGCGTACGTTTGTCTCTTTGTTTATTAATGTTTATTTATTGCTTTTCTGAATTCACTTGACATAACAAAGGTATTTTGGTATATTTTTAGTGACAGTGGTCTGTTTTTGTATCAGAGACTGTCGCATTTCCGTGAGATGTGTGCGGAATACGTTTAATGCACACAATATTTCTCATTGAAAACAAAATCTTTCCCTAATCTTTACGAATTCCGTCCTGCAAAAAAATATCGCGGGAATTCACTTCATATTGCTGAAATTTACTGATTTGTCTTAATGTTACAATTCAAACCGTTTCATAAATTTTTGTAAATTTAATTAAAAGGAGCTGTTATGATACCCAGAATTTTTAAAGTTACCGGTATTCTCTTTATCGCTTTTGTTCTGGCGGCAGGGAGTCTTAATGCTCAGTGGCTGGAGGCGCCTGCGGAAAGCAGAAGTTACCAGGGAGGGGGTACTCTATATGAGCCGTTAATGGAGTTTGTATACGAGCTTGAATCCCGGACTGAGCTCATGAATGTACAAAAGGTTACCGAGACGTTGATGGGCAGGGATGTCGTGCTTTGTATTCTTTCCAATCCTCCTGTTTTTACTCCTGCAGACATCGACAAGACCGGCAAACCGGTAGTTCTTCTTGTGCAGAATGTTCACGGAGGAGAAGTAGCCGGAAAAGATGCAAGCATGGAACTGATGCGCGACCTTGTATTAGGCGATTTACGACCGCTACTGGATAAAGTCGTTGTGCTGAACGTGCCTACGGTAAATCCCGACGGCGCAGAAGTACGCCGCCGTACTAACGAGCAGGGTTTTGACATGAACCGTGATTATATCAAGCTGGAATCCCAGGAGATATATTCGCTTGTTACAAAAGTAATTAACAGGTGGCATCCGGATATTCATTTAGACAGCCATCATGGTGGGTCTGACCCTTACGTACTTGTTTACCAGACTTGCATGAATCCTGCTGGCGATGCAGAACTGGTCAGGTTCGGCAATGAGGAAATTTTGCCGCGTGTCCGTGCCGCACTTCGGGCAGAGGACTATGACGGGTTCTGGTATTCAGGAGGACGCAGAGGGGCTGATGGTGTGGCGAGATGGACTCCTACCTCAGTTGAACCGCGGAAACAGCACGTGTATTCAACGTTGGCAAATATGATCGGTTTTCTGTATGAAACCCCGGGCAATTCATCCAGAGTAATCAATAACGGCACGGAAGTAGAATCGATCCCGAGAGAGGACCGATACAAGCACCAGGTTCGCGGTCAATACATCGGGCAGCGTGAGTTGATAAGGTTTGCAGCAGAGAGAGGGGACGACCTGAAGCGTGTAATCGGAGAAGCAAAGATGCGCGCTATCGAGCTCGGCAACAACGATTCCGATAATGATCAAATCCCGCTCGAATATGAGCAGGTATCCAAATTTGAGGAGGATTTCTGGCTTCGGAAAGAAGGCGGCGAACCGGGAGAGTATGAAGTGGTCAGAGGTGAAATTCATACCTTGTTCCCGCCGACCAGAACCACAACGCGCCCGTGGGGTTATCTCATGCCCCCGCAGCTCGCTAAGGTAATTCCGGTGCTGATGGACCATGAGATTACTGTGAAACGGCTCACAGAACCCGCTGAAGTAGAGGTTGAAGTATATTATGCACAGGAAATTACGCATGATGAATATTTTCAGGGACATTACCTGACACGGGTTACCACGGTGAAAGATACGCAAACCGTTCAATTTCCTGCGGGTTCGTTTTTTGTTCCGACAGGTCAGCAGAAATCGAATCTCCTTTGCTACTTGATGGAACCCGAAACGAACGACAACCTTGTGACCTGGGAGTATCTCAACGATTTTCTGCAGGTTAGAGCCCCCCGCGGGGGACAGGCGAGAGAAATGGGAGAATTTGTTGGAGTTGCAGGAGCACGTGGAGTACGAGATACAACTCTCCTTGTAGGGGTACGGGCAGGTGTACAAGATACAACTATGGCTGTTCGGGCGCAGCGCCGGCAGGCTGGGGTAACACAAGAGCGTCCGCAGCGTCCTTCCGGTACGCTTATACCGATTTACCGGTTAATGAAGAAGACAAATTTGAAAGGCGTTCTCGTACAACCTCCTAACGAGTACGACAAAAACAGGTATATTAAGTAAAGATAGAGATTTAGTAAAATAATAATAAACCGCGCCGCATTGTTCCGACGGAGACTTGGGAACGAATAAACCAGAGCCTGAATCACGCTTAGCGGGATCAGGATGACATGATGAGCAGCTCAGAATGATGTGTTGGTGTCGAAGCTGGACTGAACGATAAATAGGGATTACCGCCGCATACGTTCGACACACAGCGGCGGATAAGTCAAAAATCTGGAAAAGTTCCCGGATGTGTGGTATTATAAATGCCGGCGCGGTTTTTATATTTAATCGGAGTGGGAAACATCATTTTTGCGCAGGAGTAATTCCTGGTACTGTGCGACTAATGAGGCTGTATCTTTACCGTTTGCTTCGGTTTTTTTAATCTTTTCCTGTAAGTCAATTAGTTCACGAACTATCCGGCGCAGCTTGAATTTTTTAATAATATCTTCAGCGATCCGGAGGGTTCGTTCCTGGGATTCTTCTTCACTCTGCTTTGGAAATTCGTATGCATCAAACGAAAGGTCGGCAATAATTTTTTGTACATTTTCATCCTCAGCAGCGCTTATCAAGTCGGCAGGAGTGTAGTGTTTGTTTTTTGTCCTTTTGACAAGGGCGATAATCTTTTTCAGATGCGGGCTGCGAATATCCTCGTTTTCTATGGAATCAAAGAGCGCCTGTGACAATTCGGGAGCATTGATTACAATCGAGCCGAGGTCGCGCTCAATCCGGTCAATTTCAGCAAGATATGAAGGTTTATCCGGTATTTTCCGGTCGTTTTTGCTTCGCGCACGGGAGGTATGGTATCGTGAGCGTTTCTTGCGGTAATATTCCTTAAAAATCGTCATTACGTCCGCCGACATCCGCTCGCCTATTTCTTTTATCATTAATTCCCGTTTTAGCGGGTCCCTGACCGAATCCACAAGATCGATCATGTCCCGGATGCGTTCTGATTTTTCATTATACGAGAGGTCCTTTCCGGAATCCGCTCCCGCTAATAGCGACGCGGAATAAAAATCCACAATTGACTGCCGGTTTTCAACGACTTCAATAAAGGCTTCCTTAGAGTTGCTACGGATAAACGAGTCTGGGTCTGCATCTCCGCCCAGATTAACAACGTGAATGTCGAGGTTTGCTCCGAAGAGCACTTCTGCGCCGCGAAGGGCAGCTTTCACGCCGGGGGCGTCGGCATCGTAGAGGAGAACCACATTTTTTGTATAGCGGTTGATCAATTGTGCCTGCCGTGGTGTGAGAGCCGTGCCGAGCGTTGCTACACCAAAGCCGATACCGTGCTCGTTCAGCGACATGACGTCGGTATAGCCTTCCACGAGTATGACCATGTCCTGTTTGCGGATAGTCTCTTTATTTTGGAAGAGCCCGTACAGCAGGCGCCCCTTGTGGTAAACGGGTGTCTCGGGTGAATTAATGTACTTCGGGCTTTCCGTGTCTTCGCTTTCATCGAATTTTCTTGCGCCGAAGCCGGCTGTCCTGCCGAACTCGTTTTTTATGGGGAAAATTATGCGGTTCCTGAAACGGTCGTATGGTGTAGTGTTGGGAGATTTTTTAAGCGCAAGCCCGGATTCGAGAATGGTTTTTTGGTCGTACGACGCCTTCACAGCAGCCTTTACCAGTCCTTCCCACTCATCAGGAGCATAGCCAAGCTCGAAGGTTTTTATGGTTTCTTCTTTAAAGCCGCGGGATAGTAAGTAATCAAGAGCTTTTTGTCCGCTTTTTTTCTGCCAGAGATTATTACGGTACCAATTGGATGCAAACTCATTTATCACATAGAATTGCTCGACCTTCTGTTTTTCTACTGCGTCCTCCCGGTATTTCGGGAGGCTTATACCTGCTTTTTCGGCAAGTTGCTGAACCGCCTCACCAAACGAGATATTCTGGTCTTTCATAATGAAAGAGAAGACGTTGCCACCTTCACCGCATCCGAAGCATTTGTATATCTGTTTTTCTACGTTAACTGTAAAGGACGGGGCTTTTTCCTCGTGAAACGGGCAGAGACCGACGTAGTTTTTGCCGGCTTTTTTCAGCCGGACAACTGAACCGATAACCTCGAGAATATTGACCGAGTTGCGGATTTCGTCTATTTTATCTACTGGATAACGCATGGTAAATTATTTTAACCGCAGAGGACGCAGAGAACGCAAAGAATAATATTGTATTATTAAATATAGTGGGAATTGAATTGGAATGCAAATTAATTTTTCAAGAGAATAAATAAAAATTGTCTGAACCGCCCCGAGTACTCGGGGATTATAATGATTACCATGATGATACCCCGCTTAGCTTAATCATACACATCACTGTAATCAGCGTTCATCTGCGGTTCAGACAGGTTTTTTAGTTTTCATGATTACGGGAGGGCTTTATGTTCGTCTATGTCAAAGAATATATTCGACAGCGGAGAATAGTTCTCATCAAGGCTAAATATACACCCGACTATACTTACTTTTCGACAATCTTATATTCGTACACACTCGTACCTTCAAAATCAAAGAAGAAGACCCGGTAGCCAAACATGTGTATGCTGTTCTTAGCGGGTGTAAAATCTTCAGACCAAGGGATCTCTCCCAGAAGGATGCCGTCATTACTGTAAATCTCCAGTTTCAAGAAGATCTCAGGATTATCTTTTTCACGTTGTTTGAGGTAAGTCATAACCCAGATACGTCCTTTGTAGTCAATACCTATACCATCTGAAACAACATTAATTTTTGGCATTCTGATCATATATCCCCCACCAGAAACTTCTTCCATTGAAGACTTGGGACGACTGATATCATAATTCAGTAGACGGTCAGCAGTGAATGATAACTTGCCTTCTAACGAGTATTTCTCAACTCTGTTCTGGTAGGCAAAACATATATACATATTATTATCCCAGTCAAAAGTGAAATAAATTTTATTACCCACTGTATTGAAAGCTATATCTTTAAAATCAAACGGTTTGCCAAATTCACTTTTAAGGTTTCCTTCTGTATCGTAGATTTTAACTACAGGCTGATTAAATTCTTGATTCCTATTGCTAATACTTAGAAATGAAGCTCCTCCTGTATTTCCGGTAAGAATATCACCCGATGGCAACAATTTAAAAGCTGAAACACGTTTACCTATCTTAAATGTACGCATTTCTTTTCCATTAGATAATAACACTAATATACGATTGTTGCTTATATCTGCGAGATAAATATTCCCATCGGTATCAAGGTCTATAGAAACCGGAAACTCAAATTCTCCCGGACCTTGACCTTTCCGTCCGATCGTTGCTAAATATTTTCCCTGTTTGTCGTACTTTTTAACACAATAATTACCAGCATCGAGGATGTAAATGTTACCATCTATATCAAGAGCTACATCATTTGCCCTGTAAAGCATGTAATTCTCATCCTCTGTATCCAATTCACCAATCTTCTGCACGAATTCAAGCGCGACTTTTGGTTCGTCGCCCCACAGCGGCGCATTGTTGAGGACGTGCCTGACCCCATCTTTGATTTCGATGGTGTAAGTCCCATCTTGCTTAGAACAGAAAAAGAACAGTATCAAAATGAATGGAATAAAAGTAAAAAATTTCCCCTGCATAGCTGCCTCATTTATTAGATTATTTATTATTTTTACGAAAGTTTCCAAGTGTTCGGGATTATTATGTGAAAAAACACCTTCGCCAGCGGAAAGTATTATACATAAATTGCCAGAACCGCCCCGAGTACTCGGGGCGGTTCAGACAGGTTCTTTGCTTTCAGGATTACTTTATATGTGTTATTCTTTTTACTTCCTTTTTATCGCCTGCTTGCATTACTACGATGTAAGTGCTGCTGTCCATCACATTGCCATCGTCGTCTTTCCCATCCCATGTAAAAGTGATTTCCCCCTGTGGGTAAATCTTTGGCGAAATTGCACGGACTGCTTTTCCCATAACATCATAAATTGTAAATGTTACAGATGATTCAACCGGAATAGTAAAATGAGCTATTCGCAGTAAACTCTTTCCTTCATCCGAAAGTTTTTCCCGAGTCTCCGATATTACTTTAGGCGGGGGTGGTGTTTGTAGTATTTCTACCTCTTGGGTAATTTTCGGTCTAATCTCTACTACACCGCCCTTCCCTATTTCGGTTAGAAAAGGCGCGATATCCAAATCAAAGGTGCTTAATGATGAAGGCACTTCAATAATAGTCTTTTCAACTACATATAACCCTTCCTGTGTCCCGGATTTTACAATAATGTTTGTGTTCATCAAATCCGCAGCCTGGAATGTCTTTTGAAACGTTTTAAACGGTTTATCTTTTGTTCCGTCGCCGGTCTCGTCGTTTCCGGTATAAATATTCACGTAAACCGCTTGTTCTTTCTGCACGGGAGCATATTTTTCAAAAGAAATGTTTTTAATTTCGCTGACGTTCGTTAATCCGGCAACAGACTTTTGAACATCCAACAGCGCGGCATCCATATCGGCACCCTGCACGAACTCAACCGTAATAGTAGATTTCCCTTTCTCAGTTGAAGACGATATCCTTTTGACGTTATTTAAATTCATCAATAAAGATTCCACTTTTTTCGTGTAATTTCCCTCCATTTCTTCCTTCGGTATTTCCCCTGCTTCGATTTTGACAACTATTTTAGGTATTTCGTTTGTTGGTTTTTGCAATGAGACGGCTCCGACTAATCCCTGCGGTTTCTTAACTATTACTTGAACTTGCCCGTCTTTAGCACTGTCGAGGTTTATTGTCGGCACATTCAGCACAACGTCTTTACCATTTTGCACCGTCCCGCCGTCGGAGAAATACCACGAAAACGGTATTACCAAAGCAAGCAGAAAAACCATTGCTGTAGAATATTTTGCCTTACTCATTGTACCCTCCTTTTTCTTTGTAAGCTGGTAATTGACCCGCTTTTCGAGCTGATGAGGCGATTCGGTGAATGCGGTTGAAATATTTGAACACCCCGCATGAGTGATCGACTCGGCAATGTTCACCAGGTGATTTGAATAGCGGGTGGTTGTGAGTTTATTGGTTTTGACCGCTGCGTCATCGCAGGTCATTTCACGGAATTGATTCATTTTTCTGCTCAGCAGCCACACCATCGGATTAAAAAAGTGAACCGCCTGTACAAAAAACTGAACAAGATTGATCCAGTGGTCGGCGTGGCGGATATGTGCAAGTTCATGAGCAAGCACCGAGCGTTTGCAGTCATCCGTCCATGTATCCCAGCAGTCCGGAAGAATAATTCTGTGCCGGAAGAATCCGAATACCAGCGGGCTGTGAACGAGGCCGGATTTCAGAAACGTTACGTTTCTTCCGTTAAATTCGGTGTATTGGGTCACATCAACCGGCGCCACCTGTGGAAATAATTTTCTCAAACGAAACATCCGGCGGAAGTTGAACGCAATAATTCCGGCAAAAATCACGATCCAGCCCAGCATTAGAACAGATTGCAGTATAAGCGCCGGTCCGGGTTCGGAAATTGCGGCACCGGGAACTGCTGAATTGGAAATAACCGCATCAGAAATTGGCGCAATTGTCTCCGAAGTCTCGGGAATTATTATAGAATCTAATACAAAAGCAGTGGTGCCACCGGAAACGGGGTATTTATCAAAAGACACGGCATAAAACGGCGGAATAAGCAGTTTTATTAATCCGATGAGGGCGATTCCCTGCAGCAGGCGTGCATCTCTGCGGCGAAGTATGTAAAGAAGGCAAAGAATCACCGTCAGAAATACAAAATTCTGAACGGACATCAGCAGGAAAAAATCCGCCCACGAAGACGCAATGTCATTTAACCGGTCAATCATCGGCATGCTCCCCCCTTTCCTTTTCTTTCTGCCGGATCAGTTTTTTCACGTGTACAATTTCCTCATCGGTAAGATCACGGCTTCCGAACATAAAGCTCGCCATCTTCTGGAAAGAACCGTCAAAAACCTTGTCGACAAAAATGCTCGTCTCCTTTTTAACGGCTTCTTCCCGCTTTCTGAGTGGTTTGTAAATGTTTATGGGACCGAACTTTTCCTTTCGCAGAAAGCCCTTGTCTACGAGGATATTCATGATTGTCTGCACCGTCGTGTAGGCTTTTTCGCCGTTTGGATAGCCGATTTTTAGCACATGTTTTACGGTCGGCGTTTCTTTCATATCCCAGATGATGTTCATTAATTCCCACTCAAAGGGGGAAAGATAGTCTTTGTGTCTCGCCATATTACACATCCTTTTTTAAAAAATACTAATATATTAGATACATTACTAATTATTTAGCAATATACAATTTTAAATAAGTTTTGTCAAGAAAAATTTTAAAAAATTTATAAAAATTGATGATTTTCACTTTCCTGTTCTTTATAAAACTAAAGTAAAATAGAAATATCTGAGGATTGATGTAGAAAAAATAGAATTCTTTTTGTAAATTGGTATAAATACCTAATGTAAGCATTAAAGTTCTGTAACTTGTAAAAAATCGGAATGATTTTTAGGGAACTTGTGTTTCTATTTCGATAGTGCCGATTACCGTACGAATCTATTTGTTATATATGGTTAATACTGTTCTAATTTCGCAAATCTCATATTATGGACGATAAATATTCAGAAGAGGAAGTATTAGGTAAAGCTTACGATGCCCGTTTGATGAAACGGCTTATCCATTATTTATCCCCGTATAAAATGCAGGTAATTTATGCGGCTCTTTTACTTGTATGCACGTCAATATTTACTCTTGCCCGTCCATTGTTGACACAATATGCTATTGATAATTATGTCATGCCGGGCGACTTTGACGGATTAACAATAATTGCAGGTTTATTTATCGTAATTGCCGGATTAAACTTCATTTTTCAATATTTTCATTTTTACCTCATGTACATGACTGGTCAAAAGGTTATGTATGATATACGCAGCCAGATTTTCAAACATCTTCAGCGATTATCTCTTTCATTTTTTGATAAAACTCCGATCGGCAGACTCGTAACGCGGTTAACCACAGATGTAGATGCCCTGAATGAAATGTTTACATCCGGTGTGGTAACAATACTCGGCGATATTCTTTTATTACTGGGATTAGCTACAATGATGTTTGTTTTTGATGCAAAACTCGCCTTGATTACCTTGACTATCATGCCTTTGCTTTTTATTACGGCATTTATCTTCAAAATAAAAGCCCGTGAAGGTTTCCGTAGTATCCGTATCCTTATTGCAAAAATAAACTCATTTCTTCAGGAAAATATCACCGGTATGAAAATTGTTCAGTTGTTTAACAGGGAAGACAAGAATTACCGTCAATTTGAGCGGATTAACGCAGACCACCTCAAAGCTTATTTGCGAACGATTCTCTATTTCTCTATTTTCTACCCGGCTGTCGAAGTGTTGAGTGCGGTGGCGATAACACTTATTATTTGGTTTGGCGGTCTTGATATTCTCACCAATAATTTAACCTGGGGGCAGCTTGTCGGTTTTATTATGGCGGCACAAATGTTTTACAGACCCATTGAGGATTTGAGCGAAAAATATAATATTCTCCAGTCGGCAATGGCTTCTTCGGAACGTATATTTAAGCTTCTTGATAAAGTAGATGAAATTCCGGACAAACCTGATGCGATAGCTCCTGCGTATGTAAGAGGTGAAATTGAATTTAAAAATGTGTGGTTTGCATACAAAGACGAAGAATGGGTCTTAAAAGATATATCATTCAAAGTAAAAGAAGGGGAGAAGGTTGCCGTAGTTGGAGCAACCGGTGCAGGAAAAACAACGGTTATCAGCCTTTTAACACGGTTCTATCAGGTTCAAAAAGGTGAAATACTTATTGACGGTATAAACATTGAACATATAACAAAGGAATCCCTGCGCAAGCATATCGGCGTAGTATTGCAGGATGTATTTCTTTTTTCCGGTTCGGTTCGCGATAATATTGCGCTTACCAATTCAAAAATAACTGATGCGGAGCTTATCCGTGCAGCAAAGGACGTACATGCTCATCAATTTATTGAAAAACTCGATCGAGACTACGACGAGGAAGTGTTGGAGAGGGGCAGTAACTTTTCTACCGGGCAAAAGCAATTAATATCGTTCGCACGTGTTCTCGTGTATAATCCACGGATACTTGTGCTGGATGAGGCAACATCGAACATTGATACGGAAACGGAAATCCTTATTCAAAAAGCACTCAACCGGTTGATGCACAAACGGACTTCGGTAATAATCGCACACCGTCTTTCTACGATAAAGAACGTCGAGAGGATTATCGTAATGCACAAGGGCAGGATACGCGAGGAAGGCACACACCAACAACTGCTCAGGAAGCACGGTATCTATTACAAACTGTATCAATTACAATACCGTGATCAGGAAACCGGAGTAAATGCAGTCGCAAATCATAATGTGTAACAGACACGTATAGGAAGTTTATATCGATTTTAATGAAAAAATAACGCAAAGTACGCAAAGAAAATATAAAAAAATAATAATTTTCTGCGAACTCTTCCTCAAGGTGTTGTTTCACCACATGACTTCTTTGCGTTATCTGCGGTTAAATATTTTTTAAAACGAAACAGGAGGTTTTATGAAACGCATGGTTGTAATCCTTTTAATAATATTGTTTTCTTCAGTTGCATCCCGTTCCCAAACCCGCTTAAAACTGGAAGACTGTATAAACATCGCCCTGACAAATAATACACAGATAATTAATTCCCGGACTGAGTTGAATACATCAAAAGCGCAGAAACTTTCATCATACAGTTCAATATTACCCCGGCTCAGTTTCAGCGGAAGCCCCAGCAGGTATTACCGTGCTCCGTCCACATATATCGGATACGCGCCAACCGGTTATAATCCTACCACTGGCCAGGTTATTTATGGTAAAAAAGAGATAACATCCCCGGCAAATACTACAGAAAGTTATGGCGCAAGCGTAAGTTGGTCACAGACTATCTGGGACAATGGTCGGTGGTGGAACCAGATTCAGCATGCTGAGACCGGTGTACGTGCCTCCGAATGGAACTTGGAAAATACCACGGTTAATACAATTGCCAGTGTTAAAGCCCGGTATTATGAGCTTGTCAAAACTCTGGCACAGCAAAAAGTGCAGGAGGAATCTGTAACTCTGGCGGAAGAACAGTTGAGACGGTCTGAAACGATGTATAATATAGGAACGGTTGCACAGGTAGATGTATTCCGGTCTAAGGTTAATTTAGACCGCAACAAAATTAATCTGATTAATCAGAAATTAGCCATTGAAAATGCAAGGAGAAATCTGGCATTGATTATGGGAATGGATATTTATGCTCCGCTTGAAGTGGAAACGGAAATCCTGTATGAAGTAAATTATGACATTTCGCTTGACGATTTCATTAACCGGGGAGTGAATAACAATCCGAATATTAAGAGGTTGGAAGAGCTTGTTCAGAGTTCGGAATTTAATGTGAAAATTACGAAAGCTGCCCGGTATCCAAGTTTAAGCTACTCAGCGAGTTATTCACGGAATAATTCTGAACTGGAGCGAATATATAAGAATATTTCAAAGAATTATTCCCTGCACTTGGGTTTAACGGTTAGTTATAATATATTTGACGGTTTTCAGACAAGATCAAACATACAACAGGCGAAGAATACCCTGCGCTCAAACGAAGAAAACCTAAAAGACACAAAACGGAATCATAAATCGACCATAATGACTTATTATCAGCAGCTTATGGCATTCAAAGAAAAAATTGAAATTAACAAAGAGATGATTTTGGCTGCTGAAGAAGACCTCCGGCTGGCGAATGAGCGGTACCGCGTTGGTTCCGGAACACTTATTGAAACCATCGATGCGCAGGTACAATTGACCTCAGCCCGTTACTCTTTGTTAGAGTTACAGTACGATGCATTAATTGCGGAAGCCTTTCTCCATACTGCAGTAAATATCGGTGATGAGATAAAAAATTAGGGCTGCAGTAAATTTTACTGAATTTTATTACGTTTTAAGTGTAATTATGTAAGAGAAATTGTAGTTTATTTAGTATTAACACGAATATTAATTAATAATAACATATAACAAAATAAGTAATGAAGGTGGATATGGAAAACACTGATTTAGTACAGCAGGCTAAAAAAGAAATTCGTAAAATGATTATAGCGCGGATTCGTGAATTGTCTAAAGAGAAAAAAAAGATTAAACAATCCGAATTTCTGAGCGGGCAGATCGCCGAGCAAATGCTCAAGAACTTTCATGAGATAATTGACCGGAAACAATATGAAGAGATTGTAGTCGGTCTTTTTACTGAATTACGGGAAAAACAGCGTGAACAAAAAGAAAGCACCGACGGAAAGAAAAAAATAATAGAAACAGAAAACTTACATAAAATATATGAAGTTGGAACGGAAAAAGTGCACGCACTGCGCGGCGTTTCCTTCACAATCGAAGAAAATGAATATGTTTCAATAATGGGGCCTTCCGGTTCAGGTAAGTCAACTCTTATGAATATAATAGGATGTCTGGATACGGCTTCGGATGGAGACTATATTTTCACCGGTGAAAATGTAAGCCGCATGAACGATAATCAATTGGCGGAGATAAGAAACAGCGAAATCGGCTTTGTATTTCAAACGTTTAACCTTTTACCCCGAACAACAGCCCTGCATAATGTGGAATTGCCTCTTATTTATAGCGGCGCTCCCACTTCTCAACGAAGAGAAATGGCGATGGAAGCTTTAAAAAAAGTAGGGCTGGAAGATAGAGTGATGCACAAACCGAATGAGATTTCCGGAGGTGAGCGTCAAAGAGTTGCAATTGCACGAGCGCTTGTGAATAATCCGTCGCTTATTCTTGCCGATGAACCGACGGGGAATCTTGACTCAAAGACAGGAGATGAAATCCTGGATGTAATTGATTCAGTACACCAAAGCGGCAATACGATCATTATGGTTACGCACGAAGAATATGTTGCCGCAAAATCCGGTCGTATTATACGTCTTCATGATGGATTAATTGCAAGCGATGAACTTACAGAAAACGGGAAAAATAAAAACTACGGCTGGAAATAAAGATATATTTTCGTAAAACTCTTCGTTATTCGACCCTCACCAGCTACAGGTGAGGGTTTTTTATTTGTGATGTAATAAAGAAATCTTGATTTTTAATTGTAAATTTGTTAAAATGATTCTTTAAAATCCCTGAATATTATGTTATTATAGAGGAGTGCGTTAATGAAAGTATCAATTGAATATTGTGTTGAATGAAACTACTTTCCTACAGCTTCCAGTTTGGCAGCAGCAATCGAGAAAGAACTCGGGATCACACCTGAGTATATTAAGTCCGGCGGCGGAGTTTTTGAAGTTGTATCCGACGATAAATTAATATTTTCAAAAAAAGCTACCGGGCGGTTTCCTTCTCATGAAGAAATAATTGAAAAATTAAAATCATTGTAGCGTTTTCAGAAAAAAAATAGATAAAATTCTTATTGAAAAGAAAGTCGCGCTCAGCGGGATTTGCTTCCCATTGCACAGAAGCGAATGTCTATGCTACTAATTTTATGATACAATAATCCTTTTCTGCTCCCGTGTAATCGGGATCACTTTGTGCCCCGGGTATTCGGGGCCACTTTGTGAAAAAACAAGCTCAGGATGGGTGGGAAGCAATACATTACCCACAGCCAAGAATATGAATATTACAACAAATTCCGGTCTTGCCGGAGACAAATCCGCCTCCGGCGGAAAAGAAAAAGGCTATTCCGTTAAATTAGCGGATATTATCGAAAGAATATTTCAAAATATCCTCCAGGACAGCCGAAAAATAATTAACGCTATCTCCACTAAAAACGCTGAAGCAGCAAATATACTCGAATTACAGGCTCAGAAAATCGGCAGTATTGAAGATAAAATAAGCAGTATTTTACAACTGCAAACGCTCGAGCATGATGAGTTTGCGCATACCAGAGAACCTGTCGACGTTTGCGAAGAAATTTCATTAATAGTAAATAACCTTCAGAAAATAGTTCCCCCGCAACATGCGGGGGATAAAAAAACAATTATTGAAACAAGATTCCCGGAAGAAAAATCCCCTGTTAAGCTAAATAAAAACTTATTTCAAAAATGGATTCGATGGTGTATCGTCAAAATATACCAGGAAAAACCGGTTCTTCACGTTTTTATCGATGTGTTGTATCAAAACAATGAATTAACTGTGCACATCAGTCCCAAACGCGTTAGCGGTCAACTTGAAATATCCTGGAAAAGCATCGATTGGCTCTTAGCACACCGGTATTTTGAACTGGAGAATTGTAATTTAACACGGCAAAAGGATCAAGGTGTGGAAATTGTGATGCCGGCAATTATTCAATACGCACCACAAATTTCCGAACATACTGACAAGGGAAAAATAGATATCCTCCAGAAGATTTCCGAAGGGGGAGATTTGCCCACACTTTCTCCGATTGCAGTGAGAATTATTAATCTTGCTACAGATGAGACCTCATCAGCGAAGGATATAGCCGATGTTATTACTTTAGACCCTGCTTTAACAGCCCGGCTGCTTAAAGTCGTTAATTCGCCATTTTACGGATTTGCAAATGAAATTACCTCTATACCCCAGGCGGTTGCGATTCTCGGAATGAAAGCAGTACGTACGTTATCCCTCTGCATCTCAATTCTGGAAACGTTTCCCCTCGACGGCGAGAGTAAATTTGATTACCAGGATTTCTGGCAGCGGTCGTTTGCCTCTGCTATTTCCTGTAAATTAACGGCACAAAAACTCGGTCTTCATATTGCGGAGGAGGCTTTTATTGCAGGCTTAACACAAAATATCGGCAGTCTGATCTTTGTGCGGTATTTCCCTGAAAGATACGGCAGGCTTCTGAAAAGATATTACGGTGATGGCGTTGATTTATCCGGCGTAGAAGAAAAAATCTGGGGAATAGACCATGCGAAGCTCGGACACGAAGTTTTTTCACAATGGAAAATGCCGATGATATTAGGCGAGACTATCCTTTATCACCATGCTCCGGAAACAGTGCCGGAAGATAATACAAAACTTAAAAAGCTGGTGACCCTTGCATATCTCTCGGATATTGCCTCTCATGTGTTATATGACGAGAATAAAGGAGCAAACCTGCATAAATTAAGAGAAGAATACAAAACGATGCTTCAGTTGGAAGAAGATGAAATTGACGAAATTATGGAACACGTTACAAAAGAGACTGAAACGGTTGCGAAAGATTTCGATTTTAATATACACGGTCCCGCAGATTATGCTCAAATTCTACAAAATGCAAACATAGAATTAGCACGTATAAACCTCGATTATGAACAGATGAACAGGGAACTCGTAATACAGAAAAAACGCGCTGAAAAACTTACGAATGAACTGCAAAAAGCAAACAAACTCCTTGCAAAAGAAGTTATTACCGATGGATTAACAAAATTGTATAATCACAGGTTCTTTTATGAATTAATCAGTAAAGAATTTGCTACCGCTAAAAGACACAATCATTATTTAAGCTGCATTATGATAGATATTGATTATTTTAAGCAAATAAACGATACCTACGGACACCGGGAAGGAGATGCGGTCCTTAAAAGTATCGGGAGAAAGCTCATAGGTTCTATTCGTGAGGGCGATTTTGCAGCACGATACGGCGGTGAAGAATTCGCTATTATTTTACCTAATACTAATTGTAAGGAAGCAGAAGTAGTCGCTGAACGCATTCGCAAAAATGTGGAAGATTCCGTGCTCTCTGAGAAAATGCAAAAGGGTAAGGTAACGATCAGCGCAGGTGTTGCATCTTTTGAAAACCAAAATGTGAACAAATCCGTCGAACTGGTTCAACTCGCTGATAAAGCGGTGTATATGGCAAAAAAAGCCGGCAGAAACCGCGTTATTTCCTATAATCATCCACCCGAATAGAAAAAATAGTTATGTGATACGCTTGCGTTCCCAGTCAGAGACTGGGAACGAGGTTAACTATACGAGGTTAACTATATTAGAGACTGGGAACGGGATTTAGTATATTAGAGGTTGGGAGCGGGATTAAACGCGGTCTGTAATCGAGACTATATAAACATTGCAGAATTTTCTATTATGTCCCCGAAATTTCCTTTTGAGGACAGAAGAAAACTCCAAATGAAGGAACAATCAAGAAGAAAATTCATTGAATCATGCTTTTCGGGATAAAATGGGGTCAGTTCTTTCAATATTATAATTATCACGCTAAGCGGGATTGTGGTCTCAGACATAGTCTGATTTTTATATAACAAAAACATGAAAAGTAATAATGCAAGAAATGACCGCAAAGACAACACTTAGCTATTGAGATACCACAAAGCCGGTTCAATTCAACCTTAGTCAGCCGTCCAAAACTCCCAGTACTGTCCCTTTGCCCAGTAGAATACGAAGGCAGATTTTCCAAGATATAAGAACTCTAACGTCTCTCGTTCGAAGGTAAATGGTCTGCCTTCGACAACTCCAATCTCCGGGATGTTGCCGTAGATATGATTCCCGACGTATCCGGGAGGGAGTAGATGCCATGCATCGACCGACACCTTAACACTATTTCCTCCACCCGGAGGACGAGGTCTTCCGGCACCAAATAGGTACAGCGTATCCAGGGTGCTGTGAATTATCGTGACGCCTTGCAAGTCACTATCTTTCTTTTTGACCCAGAATGCTAAGTCCATTTCTCCGTCACCGTTAAAATCGCCCCTGATAAAGAACGGATTAATGTCACGCAAAACAGGAAATTCCTCCCTATCATAAAGCCCCTTTTTCTCCGCTTGACGCAGAAGTAAAGGATCGATCCTGCTGAGCATGTGCTCATAGATTTCATCAGCTGTCAGCTGAACCAACGGCGAGAATCCAACAAACGAAGAGAGAATGAGTAGAGCTAAGATTACTGCAAAAGTTTTTCGAGACATGTGTATACCTCCAGTATGGTTGTTGTAAAATGTTGCGCCTGGTTCCACTGTGGGATTAGTATATCGGGATTGTGGTTTCAAACAAAATATGATTTTTGTATAAGGGAAACATGTCTAAAGATCAGCCTCTGGCTGAAAAAGTAATAATGCAAGAACTTACCCCTAAACACTGGCGAAACACTGGTGAAATACGATTGAAGAATTTATCAGAAATTGTATTTAAGAGTAAGAATGACCGGCATAAAGAGATACTCCCTTTTACCAATTGTACGATATAAATCAATTTTGAATATAATATCAAATTTGTCGATAACCGGCACCATCACTCCCGCTGCAACCGAAGCGTATCCTCTGACCATTAGTGAATTAATATACGGAACAAATTTATCTTCACCACTACTTTCATTAACAAGATGAATTCCCGGACCGAATGCAAAAATGGGAGTTATGCCTTTTTCCCTGAATAAAAACCTCAATGCAAGCGATATACTGTAAAATTCAACATGTATGTGCTTAGTATAACGCCAAGCCAAATCCGAAGTGCTTCGGGTTTTATAATATAATCCTAAAAACGGGAAACTCATAAATCCGAATTGTGCATGAAGAAAGGCTTTCGGATTAAATCGATAATTGAATCCAATATTGCCCCCCCGTGCATTTTCATAGGTTTTAGCATCTCCACCGAACGAATAATTATAAATGTAAGCGGGTCCGGCTTCAATTGAGAAGCGTGATTGTGCGATTGAAGACAGGGGCAATGTTGAAATCGCAACAGCGACGGCGAATAAACAAACGAGCATCCTTTTCATAACGATAC
>LJUD01000010.1 GCA_001304035.1 bacterium SM23_31
AATCCCGCAGAATTATCCGCGTGAGCGTTTCAAGGCACGGCTTATTATGCAGAAGATAGATGAACCCCTCGAAGTTATTTTCAGCAGGCTCGGCGAAATCAAAAGCGTCACACTGCGTGAGCAAGTATTAACATATACAGCTATAAACAAAAAAGCTCTCGTGGAAGGCGATTTCGAGCGCATAATAAATGCAATGGATGATCCCTATTCAAAACTTGCAGCAGGACTGGACTATTTTTACAAAAAGGAGATACAGGGTGAACAGGTGAAATCATTTTTGACATCGCTTGAAGGTTATGCGGAAGACATGAAAGCGACCCGCCCACTGATTGAACTAACCGCTGCCTGGGGCACTATTGATCCTTTCCGTGCCCGGCAGAGCTTGAACCGCTTTGATACGAAAAATAAAGTCGATGCTGTTACTGCCCTGGTCAATGTACTGGAGGACAAATCCACAGCTTCAACAATTCTGGATGATATGTATACTGAATTAAGCTTGTCGGAACAGTTTGAAGTGGTTGAAAAGTCTCAACTTCTAAGAAAATTAGCCGGGTCCATGCAGGACATAAATCCACAAAAAGCGGCAAAACTGCTCGAAGAAGCTTACAATTTGGTTACGGAACGCTGAGCAATCTAACCCGTAAGTTCGGCGGCGTATACAATTTTAAAAACATAAAAATGCAGGTTCGGTTTTATCGAAAACAGTAAAAAATCATCACATTAATGTAAAATGTATCCTATTACACTCGATTTAAATGGAAAACCGGTGCTGATTATCGGAGCCGGTAGCGTCGGCGAACGGAAAATCATGTCCGTATATAACGCAGGCGCCAACATTACGGTTATCTCCGAACATTATAGCGAGCCGGTTAAAAAGCTTGTCCGGGAAGGAAAAATCCGCCTTATTGAACGTTCGTATCAAGCTGGTGACTGCAGAGGATATTTCATGGTGATCGGTTCAACCGGCAGTAACGCCGTCAATACTGCAATCTCTCAGGAATGCACTGCCCTGGGCACACTCGTAAACATCGTTGACCAGCCAGAGCTCTGCAGTTTTCACGTCCCTGCCGTTGTAACACGGGGGGATTTTCAAATCGCCGTGTCAACAGGGGGGAAAAGTCCTGCGCTCTCGCGGGAAATTCGCAAAGAACTTGAAGAACAATACGGCGATGAATACGGGCGACTAACCGACCGGCTCGGAATAATTAGAAAAGAACTTAAACAGAAATATAGCAGCGACAGGGCTGAATTATCGCGCCGGCTTCAAATTGTTTTTAAAGAAGAATACACTAAATTTAAAATCAGTTAGATGCCGATCCGCCTCTGGCGGAAGGGAAATAAAACAGGTTAAATCAGGCTGCTGATAATAAAAAGAGAATTTTTTAGATCAAGTGAATAAACCGGAAAAAACAAAAAAAGTATATTTAGTTGGTGCGGGACCCGGAAACACGTTTCTGATAACCGTACGAGCGCAAAACCTGCTCAAACAGGCTGACGTGATTATATATGATTATCTCGCCAATGATATTCTTCTCGAACTTACCTCCCCTGCTGCGGAAAAAATATACGCCGGTAAACACTGCGGCAAACACACTATGGAACAGGATGCCATTAATAATCTCATGCTTGAAAAAGTGCGGCAAGGGAAGCAGGTTGTTCGTCTTAAAGGCGGTGATCCGTTTGTTTTCGGACGCGGCGGCGAGGAAGCCGAATTTCTGCACGATAACGGCATACCTTATGAGATAGTACCCGGCGTTACGTCTGCCACTGCTGCGCTTGCTTATGCGGGAATACCCCTTACGCAGCGCGGTCTTGCTTCAACCGCTGCGATAATAACAGGGCACGAGAACCCCTTCAAGGAAGATTCCGGCATCAACTGGAGTGCACTTGCTCAGTTGTCAGGGACGCTGGTATTTTTTATGGGTGTCAGGCGTCTTCCCGATATTGTAAACCGGCTTTTGCAGCATGGAAAAGCTAAAGATACGCCTGCAGCGCTGATTCGGCTCGGCACAACTCCCCGCCAGCAAACAGTAACCGGAACCCTTGAAAATATCACCGAAAGGGTCAAAGAAGCGCAGATCGCCCCACCCGCACTTATTGTTGTCGGGGAAGTCGTGAAGATGCGTAAAAAACTGAAGTGGTATGAATTTCTGCCGCTGTTCGGGAAAAGCATCCTGATAACAAGAAGCGCACATCAGGCGGCACAACTTTCCGAGGAACTATCGATACTCGGGGCCGAAGTGATTCACCTGCCCACAATAGAAATCCGCCCGCCGGAAAGCTTTACCGAACTGGATGAATGCCTGCAGCGGGGAAATGAATTCGACTGGGTGCTGTTCACCAGCGTGAACGGTGTTCGGGTTTTTGCAGAACGGATGAAGGAACTCGATCTCGATATACGGCATTTTAATAAAGCAAAGTTTGCAGGTATTGGCTCGGCTTCACGCAAAGCAATCCGCAGTCTCGGCGTCCGGGTCGATTTCGTTCCCGAAAAGTTTTCATCTGACGGATTTATCAAGGAATTCCAGGAGCGTTATCCCGACCTCCACGATAAGAAGGTTCTTTTTCCTGCTTCAAATATTTCGCTGAGTGTAATCCCTGAAAAACTGCGTGAACTGGGAGCGGAAGTTGACCTTGTTACCGCGTATGAAACTGCGGCGCCTGAACATTCTCCCGATGAAATTACAAAGATATTCGACAAGCACGAAGTAAATCTTGTAACTTTTACAAGTTCTTCAACAGTGGAAAATTTCTTTGCATTATTTCCCGAACATGACCTGCAGAATATCAAGCGGAAACTGAACGCCGCAAGCATCGGACCCATGACGTCGAAGACACTCAGAAACCATGGTATAAAACCACTCATTGAAGCGGAAGTTCATACTATCCCGGGATTAATCGAGGCAATTGCTGCATATTATAAAAGTAAAGAATAGTATTGCGTGAAGTGCAGTAAAAAAACCGCAGATGAACGCTGATGAAATGATGCACATGATCCCGCTAAGCGTGATTGTGGTTTCAGACAAAGTCTGATCTTTATAGCAGAGACATGTATAAAGATCAGCCTCTGGTCGCTGGTCGAAAAAGTAATATTGCAAGATGTGACCCCATAAATGACCCCATAAATCCAAGATCTGACCCCATAAATCCCCTAAATCGGACTGCCCAGCAAACTGCCGTATTTAACGTAAAAGATTACTATTTCTGTATTTGTACTTACTCTGAAATTGGGCACCTGATATTCTCCGACAATCTCAGCGTATAGCTTCTGCAATTTTTCGTTCTTCCCGGGACCGGCAGGTTCCTTTTCGTGAAATAAATTCCAGATCTAAAATATTACCCTCACAATCATCCCTGGTATTAAATCTTTATTTTCTCCTTTTACCGTAAGTTTTAGTCTTAATCCACCTCTTTTAACATCGATTATTGGGCTTTTTTCAACAATAACCGCTTTTGAGCTTAGATTTTCACCATACATAATCTTTGCTTCATTTCCAATCTTGAAAGAGGAATAATACTCTTGATGAGGTACATAAACCGTTACATTGAGGGGTTCAAATTTAACAACCGAAAATACCGGTTTATTAACCTCTAACAATTGTCCTATTTCCAGCTGAGGCACAATGACGACTACAATACCACCGAAAGGTGCGGTGATTTGTGTCTTTTTAAGCTGAATTTCTGCCCGTTTCATATCCGATTCCGCCTGATTTAACTTTATTTCACCTCTCATAAATTCGAGATCAGTTAAAAATCCTTTCTCAAATCCCTCCTTTACTCCTTCGAACTCTATTTGCGCTAATTTCAGGTTTAACCGGGTTTCATTTAAAAGTAGGGTCTCTTCATCATTTTCCAGTACTAATAAAACATCCCCGGCAGAAACCTTGTCCCCTTCCTTTACTTTAATTTCTTTAATAATTCCAGTCTTTAGAGCGGTCAAGTTTACTTCACGGTCAGCTTCCAAAAATGAGCTAAATTCTTGAACATCTTTTATTACCTGCCGGTTATTTGACTGAGACTGTAAATTATTCTGTTCTAAAACATTACTTTCTTCTTGCACCTGCTTTTGTGCATGGGTTTGTATGCTTGAAACAGGTATCAAAAAAGACACAGCCAGTAAGCCGACAAAAAACATAGTTACCGGCTTCAAGGCGGTCCGCTGCTTTGAACTATTAAGAATTTCCATTATTCTACCCTCCAGTTTATTATTTCGTACAAATGCTAACTCCAGATGTGACGCCCATTTTAGTGATTTAACCTCCTTAGCAACCTCAAGCAGGTTGCTCGCGTAGACTGACGGTTTTGTGCCTAATGAGAGAACATAATCATCACAAGCGTTCTCTCGTTCAATGTAAAACCGCCGCAGAGCGCTCCAAATAAGAGGATTACACCAGTAGATGACCGATGTTGTATGAGCTATTAAGGTTGACAAAAAGTCAGCGCGCTTTATGTGCGCTGCTTCATGCAGTAAAACGATTTCCTTCTGTTTATCCGACCACAATTCTGCTCCTTTCGGCACGACAATTGCCGGGCGGAACAATCCCCACGCCACGGGCACTGTAATCCATTTACTCTGAAGCAGCCGTATGTTTCTTTTTAAACCGGTTCTTTTCCTGCAATCAACGATAAGTTTATTAAACACGGTATCCTGTAAAGGATCAGCTTTCTTTACCATCAACCATAGTCCTGTTAGTTTGATTAGGATCCGCATAAAAACAAAGATCGCTCCCGACATCCATAGCAGTAACAATAATACGGACCAGGGAAGGCGGTTGAAAATATTTTGCATCACGGGAACAGCATTGCTGATAATTCCACCATTATTTGTATGAACCGGGTCTTTTATAATGGAGGTAGTAGTTTCAGAATCTGAATTGACGGAGGATTCTAAATTGCCGTCCTGCCTGATATGTTGGTTCGATAAATTTTCATCTTCAAAGTTTAACGGTGAAGAAATCATGTCTTGAGGCTGAGGCGTTCTTGACGTAGAATACGATGTAAGAGACGCTATCTCCCATGCAGGCATTACAAAAGAGAGTAACGGCATTATCAGAATACTAACAAATGCAGCGCTCCAAACAAGGTGCCGGGCTGCAGATGAGGCGCTTTTCCAGATTAGAGTTACCGCAAACGCTGCGCAAAGTATTAATCCCCCTTTTATAAATATAGCCATTACAAGCTCAAACCAGACGGAGCCGGCTGGGAGATAATTTATGTAATTCAGGAGTGTATTCATGGCTATTTACCCTCTTTTTGTGCCTGTTTGATCAGGCGCGCCACCCTATCAAGTTCTTCGCTTGTGAGATTAGTTTCCGAATTATCAAGTATGGCTGCAATAACCCGTTCGGGTGAGCCGTCAAAAAATGTCTGGATAAGATGATGCAGCGCCGAATGCTTGACCTTTGCACGAGATATGGTTGGATAGTAAACGTAACGAAGATTCTTCTCTTTATGCTTTAGGTATCCTTTTTTTTCCAGGACACGAAGCTTTGTACGCACTGATGAATTGCTCGGCGGATCAGAAAGGAGCTTTTCAATCTCGGAAGCCGCAGCCTCTCCTTTCTGATATATTATGTCCATGATCTGGCGTTCCCTCCGGCTCAAATTGGATAAAGATTTCTTTTTCATAGACCAGTCTCCAAAGTTTCTAAAATATTTTTAACAGGCTATAGAGAAATAATATTATGTTACATAATTCTCAGGGTGGTATAAAAATAACATATAATTTCGGCATTGTCAAGAAAAAAATTGATTTTTTATTACACCTGTAAAAATTTATCATAAATTCTGCTGTTCAGTAGAATAATCAGTTGTTGAAGGATTGCATTAGTTACTACGCGTACCCTGTGTTGCAGACAGTGCCCCAGGTGCGTTTTTCAAAATCGTAGTGGTAATCCCTCTCAGCGAAACGGCATGACAGGCGCTCTTTCCTGTCATTCTTTCCGGATATTTAGGGGTAGGCATCTTTATATGAATTTTTTATCAAAGCAATGTTAATAAATTATCTTTCTAATATTTACTTGCTTTTGATGGTAAAAATATTTAAGTTTGAACGATTAAATTTCAGTGATTTGAGCTAGTTTTTTTTTGTTTAGTCTCTTAGTTTATTGCTGTATAATAAGTTTCAAGGATAAGAATTATTTGATACAATAAAAGGTTACTTATCCATACTTGTTATTGCCCAATGAACTTAGAGTGATTGCAGGGACCGTGGTGTAGTTTGGTTAACACGCCGGCCTGTCAAGCCGGAGATCGCGGGTTCAATTCCCGTCGGTCCCGCTGTAATTTAAACAAGGATTCAGGAAATTTCCGGAGTCCTTTTTTTGTGACTAATTTAATTATCTCCAACACTATTGCCCATAACATATAGAGTATTTTTAAGAATATTAAGAGAATATTAAATTAATCAAATTAGGAATCAGCTATACTACTTTAAAATCTTTATATAAGGCGTTAGACAATTTGTGTTCATCTAAGGTCGAGGAATAACTATGAAAAATTACTTTACTAAAACTATTCAATGGGCTCTAATTTTCGGTTTTTGCATGATACTGATCGAATGCGGCGCATCTAACCGGCTGCGGGAATATGAATTCAGGGATTTAACAGCCGCAGCAGTGATCAGTTCACCGCTTCGACCCGAAGTGTTTACCGACCCATCTATATATATAGACAAAGACAATCCGTTAGGTTCTTTCTTGCGTATAGGCTCTACAATAGCAAGGGAATTTCAAGCCGAAAAAGCACGTGCCCGCCTTGACAGTGCTATAACACTGGTAGATGTTCCCGAACGAATTAGAAACAGGACTGTCGAGAGTAGTTCAACGTATTTACACTATCGTCCAATAGAGGATTATCACAACTCCGATTTCCTTTTTAATATTTATATACAGAATTACGGAATTGATGCACAGTCATGGGAATCCGATGTTTATTTTCAAATAGAAGTAAAAGTACATCTGTTAGACAACAAAACAGGTGCTGAAATTTGGAAAACAAGTGTGAAGGAAAGAGAGCCTTTATCACGGAAAATTTTTGATTCGGGAAGTTATACGGCTGACAATGTATTTACTGCCATTGCACTGTCAAGTCTTTCGGTGGAGGAAATGTCTAAGGGATTCCAATATCTTGCGGATTATACGGCGGATCAAATCACAAAAAAACTACAAAAAGATTTTGCAAAGTCTCGAGAGATTCGATAGGTAAAAAGCGGTTTTTCATGATAGAATTTATATTTAGCAAATTCTTGCCGTGAAGCGAATATAAATATATTTACGGTTTTATCTCAGGGTGCATGTAAACTGCTTCTTAAAAATCCCTTCATATATTTGTCTATATTCATAAAAAATTAAGGATACCCAATAAGATACAATCTTTTACTAATGGGACAACCTTTTACTTTTCGGAATAGGCTTTGTATTTTTATCTTTAAGATAAAAGTCCAGTGCTTCCTGCAGCACGTCCTTGACGTTTTCTCTCATCCAGTAAGCGCAGTTAACAAGATTTTCATAAGTTTCTTCATGCACTATTATTGTTTTACGTCTCCACCCGGGCTTTAATCCTTTATTAGCCCATGTTACTTTTTTCTCCTCATCCGGTTCAGGTCTGCCGGTTGTATCCCTAACATCATCTGCAGGAGAAAAATAATCTTCAAAAGGATCGCTTCCTACACGTTTATCTTTTTTATTCATAGTTCTTACCTTTCAAGGACCTCCTTAGCCAATTCAAAGTAGTCAGTAGCCCCATAGCAATCCGGTTTATAACTAAAAATATCCTTTCTGAAACCCGGAGCTTCTCCAAGGCTTACATTATCGCGTATTTTAGTCCGGAAGACGATATCCGGAAATTTTTCGGATATTCTTAAAACGGTTTGCCGGTTAAGTATTTTCCGTTTGTCGAATCTTGTAAATAATATCCCGGAAATTTTAGCCACGACATCCGGATTACTATCCTTATATGATTTAATAGCCCTTGCAAGTTGATACATACCGCGTTCAGCAAAAGCCTCTGTTTGAACCGGGATGAATATATCTGTTGCTGTTGTTATTGCATTAAGCGTCATGATTCCAAGCGAAGGAGGGCAATCAATAATAATAAAGTCAAATACGCTCTCCAGTTTGTTTACGACATTTTTCTTCAATGTAAAAAAACCTTCTATATGAGCCGGCAGTTTTTGTTCAATACCGGCAAGCCTTAAAGAAGCGGGAATGACGTACAATCCGTTACAATTGATAATAGGCGGCTTTACAGTCGGGTCTACCAGAGAGTCGTAAACCGATACTTCCAATTCATGCGCCTTGATCCCCACATGGTATGTAGCGTTACATTGTGCATCAATATCTATAAGACAAACACGCTTTTTTAGTAAGGTTAAACCGGCGGATAAATTAACCGCAGTAACAGTTTTACCGGTCCCCCCTTTCATATTCACAAGAGCTATGATTTTCGGTGTAACCGGTTTTCTTGTTGTTCTTTCTGCTCTTTTAACACCCTTTTTTTGTGCCATCAAATCACCTCATATTACACTGTACCACACAATAACAAGCAAAACTGAATGGAAGTAAAATAAAATATTTATAACTAAATGTCAACAAAAATTTAATTGTAATACACTGTAAGAATATGTACTATAAAGGCAGATTTTAAAATATTTTTCGCAAATATTGAAGCAACCGGAATCCATTCTTTAAATAAAAACTATTGCAAGCATAAAAAAAATAACTTTATACACAGTGTTACACAATGTTACATCTCAAACATTATAAAGCAACATAATACTTTATATTTAATATATTTATAAGCCTTATGTAGTACATTGTAATATATATTCGTACTCTACTTTATTTAATAATACATTGCTTGATACAATGTTACTCAGGAGTATATTTTCTAACAATGTCCTATTCAGTAATAAGTATTAATAATATGTAAAACAGAGTTATAAATAATATTACATATATTTATTTAATAATACACTGTTTTATCCAATGTTACTCGTGATGATATATTCGTACAATGTTATATATAGTCGCATACTTTAAACTATGTATTAAAACGTTGTATTTATTACTACTTATATTTATTTAATATTACACTGTTTTATACTTTGTTACTTTGTATTATTTTTTATTACTATGTTATATATATTTACACATTATTATATTATATAGTACAATGTACCACATATTAGTACAATATTATCATAAATACTTTAATATTATTTTTAATTTTATACATTTTTCATCGGCATTAAAATTGTCTAAAAATTCTTTAATTAAAATATATTTTTCTTATTTCATAAATAAAAATTTATACAATATAGTACAATGTTGTACACTATGTTATATAATGATACATATTTACTATTAATAGTACACCATTCTACTTATTGTTACAATATATTATCTTTTATTACACTGTTCCATACATTGTTATAGATATTTATTATTTATTACATTGTATCAAACATTACTAAATATACATAAGCTGTATTACTATGTTTCATTCATGATTACATATACTTAAAATGTAATACAATGTTTTATATATTCTTACAAATGTTTATGCATTGCTACATTGTAATATATATGTTTATTTATTAGTATTGTGTTCCATTTATTCTTACACATTGTTTATTAGTAGTACACTGTCTTATATTAATATTCTTTTTTTGTTTTTCCAAGCTTTTTTAAAACATAATTCCGTTTTTACAAATTTTTTTTTACTCTAATATTTAAGACCATTGTTTTTTATATTATTTAAACCATTTTTCAATTCTCTCAAATGCTAATAATGTCATCCTTATATTTCATTTGACTTTCTTCATTTGATATAATAATGTTTCTTGTTTTATCCATTTTTTAATTTTTCAACAGCAGTAATTTAATTTTTTTAAAGTACTATTTTCCGTTTCCATCTTCTCCAAGATTTAAATATTCCATATTGAATTATCAAATTATTTAAATTTTTTCAAAAAAATTTAAACTTTTCCATTTTTAAAGAGTATATTATAGTGTAGTATATTTTTAAAGGTGCAGAATGTTTATTCTCAGATTTTTTGCGACATTTATTTTACTTTCCCTTCTCTATTCCATATCACTCCATTCCCAGACTGCACAGGAGTATTACAACCAGGGGCTTGAGCTAAAGAAGCAGAACCAGATAGATGAAGCGATAAAAGTCTTCGAAAAAGCTACAGGTAAAGACCGTAATTTTTCAGAAGCATATTACGAGATAGCGCTTTTATACCAGTCTAAACAAACGCCCGGGTCATTAAAACGGGCGGAAACCGCACTTCTTGAAGCGTGCCGTATAGATACAAAGAATGTTAAATACAAGAATGCGCTTGGAAAAGTTTACCTTGACAGGGGAATGTTCGAGGAAAGTAAAACAATGTACAAGCGGGCGCTGGCAATCAATCCGGACGACACAACCGCTCTTGCAGAGATGGCTATAATCCTTGCAGATGAAGTAAACAGGTACAAATACAGGGTTGATAACGTTCCTAGATATTATTTTTACGACCCAAATATTCTTGAATACAAGCGTCATTATACAGGCTCAATGATGGATATCAAGACCCTTGAAGGTGCTAAACGTATTGGAATTATGCCGCCCATACGCTGGGAGGAACATGTTGCAATGAATGATTCCACCTCGCGCGCATATAATGATAAAATTCTCACTCTCAATCCTTTCGACCGCGAGGCGTTATACCGGCAGGGATTACTTTATTTTGACAAAGTTGTTTACCAGAGTTCTTACGGTTCTTCCCATTTTTATGATGGATTTCGCCCCGATACATCGTACATCGATGAATTTGCAAAGCTTTTCGAAGAACTCGTCAGAAATCATCCTGATGATAAAGACGGGCATCTCTTTCTCGGTCTTGCATATCACCGTATGCATGAATACGAAAAAGCCTATGAGTATTATAACACTGCAAGAAGCTTGATGTCCGAGGACGAACGTGCCGTTTTTTCGAATGTGGGTTATTTGTCCGCCGGAGGAATAAAGGAGAAAAACATAATCATTGCCGAAAGTGCCGATTCTAATTTCTGGTATCAGCGTGACCCATTGTATTTAACTCCGTATAATGAACGGGAGCTTGAACATTACAGCCGGGTTGCGGAGGCTAATTTGCGATTTTTCAAACCTGATCAAGGGATAGAAGGATGGCAGACCGACAGGGGCAAGATGCTCATAAAATACGGTCTGCCGAAGAATAGAGTACAGTACGGCTTTCCGTTTACAAAAGACTACTGGCACTATGATAATTTTGCGTATGTATTTGAAAGATTAGGATGGGACATTAACGGTGTTTTTGTATTAACAGTCTGGGATAATATGGATTTTAGAAAAATTGTAACAGATATTGAAAAGAATTATCCGGAATTTTATGAGTACGAACCTAAAGGGAAGATTATTGATTTTTATCTTGACGCAGCGGATTTCCGCGGTGATGAAGGTGAAACAAGGGTAGAATTTTATTATGGAATACCGTTCAACAGGTTACGGTTCGATGAAGAAGGAGAATATTACTACGGTAACTTCAGAACCGGCGTATTCCTGCACGACCAAGACTGGAACCGTATCCTGGAAGACGTTCAAGACAAAGATTTGCAATTCAGCGCAGTAAGCATAGATACATTATATAAGAGTCTTGGAGTGGACAAGTTTGAATATCAAGTAAAGCCGGGGAAGTACAATTATGCTTTCGAAATTATGGACTGGTATTCCGATAACGCAGGAACGCTCCATGACACAATCGATGTGGAAGAGTACGGTTACAATACACTTCAAATAAGTGATATTCAGGTAGCATGGGATATCACAATGCTAAATCCGGATACATTGATTTTTAGAGACAATCTTGACATCGATCCGAATCCCCGCCGTATCTACCTCATGGACGAATCTATATACATTTATTATGAAATTTACAACCTGCTTCTGGACGGATTTCCCGGCGGAAGCGATTACACGGTAGAATATAAACTGCAGTATCTCGAAAAAGACAAGCCCTGGATTGTGGATTTTGTGCGGAAATTAGTTATAAACAGCAAACAGGACAAGGGTGTTGCTACCTCATTTAATGTTCGAGGGAGAGAACGGAATGAATCTGCATTCCTGCGTATAGACCATAAAATAAAAAAAACGGGTCAGTACCGGTTGACGCTCAAAATTACCGATAATATCGTTGAAAAATCGGTTGAAAAATCGGCAGATTTTCATCTCTTCGAGAATAAATAAACTTAAGAATAAAAATATAGCCGCAAAGCCGCAAAGAAAAAACAGTTAATTGTTTATATATATCCAATCAAAATTTACAAATCGGGGAATGATCATGAATATACAAACTTTATATCCCAGCGTATTTAGTATGGTAAAGAGGATTACAATTCTCCTTCAATTTGCTGCATTTATTTTTATTTATACAGAAATTGGATGGTCCCAGGACAATATTCCATTTGCGGCGGATGCGGCATGTTTTGCAGGGGAAGAAAACAAAACATCGGTCGAGATTTTTTACGGCATCCCACTGTATATGATATATTGGGAAGGGAGCATAACAAAATACACCGGAGAAGTGCTGCACATCGTTTCTTTATATGATTTGGATGGAATTTTAATAGATGAAGTCCGAAACACGAAGCAATTTTTGTTTTATTTTTTTGAAATGAAACACATATTCAGGGATATTTACACGCTTACACAGAAATTCGAGCTCGAACCTGGAAAGTATAACATTGAGATACTGCTGCTCGATGAGCAAACCGGCACAAAAGCACTATTGCAGGACACCCTGCGTGT
The DNA here is from genome assembly GCA_001304035.1 of bacterium SM23_31. Classification (GTDB taxonomy): domain Bacteria; phylum SM23-31; class SM23-31; order SM23-31; family SM23-31; genus SM23-31. The sequence continues at coordinate 12,814 of LJUD01000010.1, forward strand.
AGAGCAATTTACCGGCGGTGAACTCAGTATCAGTGACTTTCTCATCGCATACAATATAAGTATGGAAGACGCACGCAAACGGCTCACCCGGGAAAACGCCAGGTTGTATCACCATCCGGCACATTTATATCTCAAGGGCCGCCCGATTTACATTTATTTTGAGATATATAACCTTTTAGCGGCAGATGAACGCGGTATGAACAATTACACGATTGAATATGCGATAAACCCGCTTAAAATAGAAAAAGTGAAAGAAATACCCATGAATAGGCTTCTCAATAATACATCCTATGAGACGCCCGAAAAGCAGGAACTCATGATATCATCGGAATATAATAATTTCGGAAGGTCGGATTATCAATTTTTTCGAATCGACCATCATCTCACTGAAGAAGGTGAATATCTCCTTACCATTCGGGTAACCGATAAAGTCAGCGAAACGACCGCCGAAAAATTCACTCCCATCTGGATATTCGAACAGAAGGAATGAAGTGAAATTACGAATGTCGAAGTGCGAAGTGCTAATGAGGATTAACCGTATAAAAACATTATATTCATACAAATATTACAAGAGGCAAGCAGATGAAATATATCAACAGCATTAGTATCTTTTTTGTGATAGCTGTATATATTCTGACAGGTAATATTCAATACAATTATGCCCAGACCGCTCAGAAATACTACGAACAGGGGCTTGAACTCAAGTCGCAGTATCGATTCGATGACGCATTAAAAGCATTCAAAAATGCAATCAGAAAAAACCGGGAATTCGCAGAAGCTTATTATGAGACGGCTGTTCTGTATCAATCGAAAAAAACGACATCATCCCTAATTCAGGCGGAAGAGGCTATTCTGTCGGCAAAGAAATATGGTTCCGATGATGTAAAGTATTTATCCGTTTTAGCCTATATTTACGAAGACAGAGGAATGTTCTTCGCAGCAAAATCGACATGGGACCGGGTACTAAAACTTGATCCTGATAATATTGCAGCGCTTGAAGGTGAAGCACGGAATGTTTCCGTTACCCGGCAAAATAAAATAGAAGAAATTACACAATTTCCGGTAGATGTACTGTGTTATTCCGGTGAAAACGGCAAGACCTTAGTCGAATTCTATTACGGTGTACCTCTGGCAATGGTTTCCTGGGTGTATGACACTACAGAATTCCGCAGCGTCGTGCAGCACACTATTTACATATCCGATATGAAAAGAAAAACAGTGGCTGATTTCAAAGAATATAAACAACTTACACTTCCACATAAGGAAAAATACCGTACATCATCTAATGATCAATACCTGTTGAGCCGGAAATTCGAACTTGAACCGGGCATGTATTCCGTTGAGGTTAAACTCTACAATCCTCACATCGGTAAAAACATCAGAATGAGTGATTATCTTTCGGTCGAAAAACTTACACAAGATTCGCTTCGTATCAGCGATTTTCTTATAGCATACAGTATAAAAACAGATGATACAAATAAGCAGCTTATGAAGAATAACCTGGAGAAATTACAGTTATATCACCACCCTGCGCACATGTACATTATGAACCGCCCGATTTATGTTTATTTCGAAATATACGGATTTTTTGCCAGCAATGAATTCGGTCAAAATAGATATAAGCTCGAATATGCGATTGATCCGCTTAAAAAAGAAAGAGTAAGATTCCCAAAACTGACTAAATTCTTCAATAATACGGAATGGGAAGAGACCAAAGATGAGGAACTCTGGATTTCATCGGAGTGCAGCAGTATGGGCAGGTCGGATTATCAATTCATAAGAATCGACCACTACTTAAATGAACAAGGCAAATATCTCTTTACCGTGCGTGTAACCGATGAAGTCAGCGGAATGTCGATAGAAAAATCCACACCTATCTGGATATTCAGCAAGTAAATGATGAGAATTATACCTTTGTTGGTGATCCCGTTAAGCGGGACTAACAGAGAACGGAAAAAATTCATACCTCCGCAGGTAACCCTCCTGAGCAGGATTGTTATAAAATTGTTGCATAAGTATAATGAGATTGCTTCGTCTCCCCCGATTACTCGGGAGAGCCTCGCAAAGACGGTGGGTGTGAGCGTGTCATTGCTCCTGACGGATATCATTGCTTCTGACGCGTGTCATTGCGAGCGAAGCGCGGCAATCTCGTCTTTATCCCGCTAAGCGGGATAACATAAAGATTAATTGCGACTTAAAAGTAATTATTCACTCGTTCCGAATCTCTGACTGGGAATGCTAAATTGTTGCATAAGTATAATGAGATTGCTTCGTCTCCCCCGAATACTCGGGGAGAGCCTCGCAAAGACGGTGGGTGTGAGCGTGTCATTGCTCCTGACGGATGTCATTGCCCTTAACGGATGTCATTGCGAGCGAAGCGCGGCAATCTCGCCTTTATCCCGCTAAGCGGGATAACATAAAGATTAATTGCGACTTAAAAATAATCCTTCTTTTATTCCCCGTCTCTGACCGGGAATTCTGAAATTGTTGCTCTTCACTCGTTCCCAGTCTCTGACTGGGAATGCTAATTTTTTCTTTGCGAGCTTTGCGTCTTTGCGAGAGTTACACTTACCCCAGCGATACGTCGAGCAGCATCATGACGGCAAAACCGACCATGGTGGAGAGCGTAACAAAATCGATATGTTTCTCGGTTCTTTGAGATTCCGGGATGAGCTCTTCAACGACAACAAAAATCATTGCGCCTGCAGCAAAACTGAGCGCATACGGGAGGAGCTGCTGCATGGAAAGCACGAACGCCGCACCGAGAACACCGGCAACAGGCTCAACAAAACCGGATGCCTGCCCGTAGAAAAAACTTTTTCCTCTGCCGACGCCTTCCCGCCGCAGCGGCATGGAAATGGCAGTTCCCTCCGGAAGATTCTGTATACCGATACCGATCGCAAGAGCTACCGCCCCGCCGAGTGTGGCAGAAGGCAGACCAGCTGCAACCGCACCGAATGCCACGCCGACCGCAAGCCCCTCCGGAAAATTGTGCAGGGTAACCGCCGACACCAGCAGTGTGGTTCTCCGCCATGATGAAGAGACACCTTCGGCTTTATCGTCGGACAGTCGGGGATGAAGGTGCGGAAGGAGTCTGTCGACCAGCCGCATGAAAATCCCGCCGGGCAAAAATCCAATCACGGCGGGAATCCACGTAATAATTCCCATTCCTTCCGCCATCTCTATTGCCGGAGCGAGGAGCGACCAGAAACTTGCGGCAATCATTACGCCCGCAGCGAAACCGAGCATTCCGTCAAGGATTTTTTTATTGATCTCCCTTGCAGTAAATACGAACGCCGCCCCGGCTGCGGTCATAAACCAGGTGAAGCAGGTTGCTAAAAGCGCCTGAAGAACCGGATGCAGATTGACTAAATATGCCGCTGCGCCGCTTTCCAATGTTCAAGCATCTCTTTTTACGATGGATTTCATCATTTTGTTTGTCAAAAATTTGGTGAACTTGATAAAACATAAATTCGTTAGGGCGGGATTTCCCCCGCCCAGAATATGCTGCCTATAAGTAGAAATTGCACCTGTCGCATAATAACTTGTTCTTAAAACACGATATGTGACAATGTAAGTCTCGGTTTTTGTTATATAAATTTGCATTAAAATACACCCCCAAACGAGTTTGGGGGTGCCACCCATTGCAGTATAACGATGGGTTATTCTAAATCTAAATTACATGAATATTTATCATTTAAATAGACTGCCTTTGTTGAATTCTTTAATAGATACTGAAACAAGTTCAGCATGACAGGAAGGGCAAATCTGTCATTCCGTCCCACTAAGCGAGATTCGAAATCTTTTGTTAATTTTTGCTAAAGTTTTGTGAATAGAATGCTTCGGTTTAAAATATTTGTTTACTCGGTTCTAATGTAGTGAATTTTGTTAAATTACGACGTAAAGTAATAAAAATACTTAAAACTTTTCATACACCGCCGAGACAATCTTGTATTTTTCTACTTTTGGGAATTCATTATCCCGCAGCCAGTCGTTAAACTTATATATATATCCATTCTTGATGACTTCAGGAATAATAGAGAAGTATGCGGAGCGAAGATACTTACCTGTTTTACTGTCAAAAATGTCAACAATCCGCCCTTTTCCTTTCTCATACTCAAACGTGAACGCGAAAATGAAATCGCCGTCTGTCATTAAGTTCTGTACAGCAGGATATGCTTTCAGTTCTTCCAACATTTTGCTCCGCTCTTTTTCTTTTTCAAAAATCAAGTTTCTACTTCCTTCCTTGAAGAATTCCGGAATATTAACTTTACGATGAATGACGGAATCAGGAATTGCCACGGGTATGTATGTTTTCTTTATTTCAGCTTGGTCATGAGTCTTAAGGTCATAAACGAACATACTATAAATCCATGTGCCGTTTTCAAAAGCTTTGTGTTCGGCAGCGTATGTGTAAGCTATTCTGCGATCTTTTAATAATCCAAAAAATAAACCGCCTCTTTCTGAAAATATCTCCCTCTTTTCTATAGGGTGTTTTGCCGCATATAACGTTGTTACATCTTTATCATTTTGGTATACAAGAGCATAAATTAAGCTCATTATTTTCCCTTTTATTTCCTCATTCGCCATTGTATATAATAATAATTCTTCATTCGAATAATAAAGTACAGGATTGAATCTGACATCTATCCAATCGTTATCTTCCATTAATTTTTCCTTTAATCCGCTAAATTGTAAGTTCTTGCGTTCTACAAAGCTGTAATCCGGTGCAAAAATGTTATATTTAAAATGGCTTATGTCAGTATCTGCGGAGATATAACCGGTTTCGGTAATAAAAGGAAAGGGGATTTGCTCGAATTCACCCGGTCCCTGCCCACGACCTCCGATAATCTTTTTAGGATTGCCGTCGCTGTCGTATACCTTAAGACTATACTCATCACTGACGATTATGTCATCATTATTTGTAACTATAATCCCTATTGGATTTGCCAATAAATATTCATCTTTATCAATAGTTTTTTCATCACCGAAAGAAAGTCCGAGAGTAGTAACGTTTTCCAGTATTTCCCCGCTTAAGTCTGTGGATAAATCCGGACCGCAGCTAAATAAAAATGATATAACCAAGGCTGTTATTACCGTCTTCAGCTTCATGGTGGTTTTCTCCCGAATAATCCGATAAATTATTTTTCATTTCCCGTACACAGCCGTGCAAACACGCGGAATTTGGCACGGGGATGCCGTTATCCCGCCTCAAGGTCGAATTCCATGAAATCGAACCAGAATCCGAGACCGGTTACACTATCAATCTCAGCCTGAACTATTGTTTCATGCCCTACTTCAATTTCAACAAAGCGCTCAAAAAGCGGCTTATCTTCCGGCGGAAGCTCGCTTACCATCTTTTTATAAAAATTCGATGCTTCAATTTCCATCGACAGCGCCTTTTTAAAAATTTCCAATTCATCGGCAAAATCCTGCTGCCGTGCGCGTTTTTTCAATTTTTTTACGCCGGCATCAATATCTTTTTTAGCCGGAATAGCCGTTTTCAGTTTCTTCAGAGTTACTTTGCCGGTTTTTTGCCATTCTTCAAGCCGTTTTTCGAGATAATCGACATGGTCCTGCTCTTCGTCAGCAAGCACTTTAAAGATTTTCCGTGCAACGGGGTCCCTGAATTTTTTTGCATTTTCCATGTAAACATCCCGTACCTGTATTTCATATTCAATTGCCGTTTTGATTGCTTTCTCGATTATCATATAAAACCTCCAGTTAATGGTATTATATTATTTACCGAAGTTATTCGCTTTTTATTATGTTATTATACAGGATAAAATAATCAAAATCAAGGATTTAAAAAATTTATTTATCAATATTTTTTCATAGTGAAATATGAAGAAATCCGATTTATCAATTAACCATTACACGGCAGCTCAACTCCTTAGAGAGAATATAAACATATCGTATATTAGTCATAATGCCGGTACACCGATATGCCGGACAAATTTACTTTGCCGCAAAATCGGTTTCATTCAGCAGCAATTGTGATATAATATTATCGGATACCAGAAATCCCTGTGTTGTTAATCTGATTCTTTCATCCTGCTCAGCGTTATAAATATAACGTGCCGCATTTTTATCTTGCATTAATTCACTAATATTCTGCTTCAGTATATCTGCGCAGTGTCTGCCGAATTGAAGGGCGATTTCCCGGATAGACAACCCTTCCCGCATCCGGAGATGCAGCATGATTTCCTCGTTTATCTGTTGAACAAGGGAAAGTCTCTCGGAGCCTTCTGTT
>LJUD01000236.1 GCA_001304035.1 bacterium SM23_31
CTGCCGCATATAGCGGGGAGGATATTTTTTTCTTTGACCTTTTGAGCCGCTTCAATGAATCTGCCTTCGGCTATAAGCTGGATAAATTCCGGGATATCGATTTCTACCGGACATCCTGTAATACAAGGCCGTTTTTTGCATTGTATACATCGTGAAGCCTCCAGCATTGCAAGTTCTGGAGTAAATCCATAGGGAACTTCATTAAAATTATGGGTCCTTTCTTTGGGATCTTGCTCCGGCATCGCTTGCCGGGGGATTTTTCCTATCTGTTTCGGATCTGCCATAGTAACACCATCTCACATCATTCTATTCAGAATTCTCTGCTACATTCAGGATTCCCTGCTGCATATAGTATACTTTAGTTCATTACTGATTTCCCCTTTATAATAACATTTCTATTTTGTTCTTTAGTTCCCCTGCGTATTCAAAATCTCTATTTTCCATTTCATTCACAATTGTCCTTGCATGAGCGAACCATGATCCGAATGTTATCAATCAACACCGTTAAGAAATTTCTCGTAAGAATTCTGTTCGTGCTTTTTATAAGTATTCAGCCGTGCAATAAGTTCGTCAAAATCTACCTTATGACCGTCAAATTCGGGTCCGTCAACACAAGCGAATTTCATTTCGTTACCGATGGTTACGCGGCATCCTCCACACATTCCAGTACCGTCAACCATAATCGGATTTAGACTTACATACGTCAGAACACCAAAGGGTTTGGTAACTTTGGCTATATTTTTCATCATTATGACGGGTCCGATGCCAAAAACGACATTGATTTTTCTTCCACTGTTTAATAAAACCTGCAGTGGCTGTGTAACAAATCCCTTTTCGCCGTAACTGCCGTCATCAGTAGTAATTATTATTTCATTTGAAGCGTCTTTAATCTCATTCTCTAATATGAGCAGTTCCTTGGTTCTTGCACCTATTATTGAAATAACGTGATTACCGGCTGCCTTTAGAGCTTTTGCGATTGGCAGGACTACAGCAAGCCCTATACCACCGCCGACACAGACGGCTGTACCGAAATTTTCAATATGTGTGGGTCTGCCGAGAGGACCCACAACATCCAATATCGTATCACCAGCCTCCATCCGGTTGAGCAATGATGTAGTTTTGCCGACCTCCTGAGCAATTAAGGTTATTGTACCATTATTCGTAGAAACATCGGCTATCGTTAATGGTATCCTTTCTCCGTTTTGCCTTAATCTTATGATAACGAATTGTCCTGCTTTACAGGATTGCGAAATATCAGGAGCATTAATCCTTAAGAGTTTAACTTTTGGCGCTAAAAACCGTGCTTCAACAATCTCATTCATCTCTTCCAGCCATTGGTATGTTTCTAATTAAAAAAAAGATTTATAAGTTAGCTAAAAAATATTTTATATGCAAATATTTTATTCCTTTCAAATTAACTCTTTCAAATTATTCACTGTACTTTGGTAAATTTTGATTAATTGTTATATTTAATGTATATGGATACCAGTTAAACGAGTTAAATATGTGGGTGTCATTCCTGCCACGTAAGTGACGGCTTACGGCGCGAAAGCAGGAATCCATTGAGCAATTTCGCTTAGCGGGGTAAAGGACTGGATTCCCGCTTGCGCGGGAGTGACAAATGTGAATTTACAAAATTTACTAAAGTTTAATTAATCAATTATTTTTGAAACATTATTGCAATTTGTCGGCAACTTTTAAATATTTTCTTGACTTAGTAATATTCTAACCATAAATTACAGATAAAACTGCAAATCATATATAAATCAATCTTTCACAGACATTCCGGAATTATCATTATTCATTTTCAATTCATGCCGGTTTATAATAATTGATTAATGTGAAATATTGCGGAGTAACACATTATCTGCTTTAAAGTGAATATTCGCCATGTAATTCGTGTAAAATCATTGTGTGTAATGATGCAATCCTGAAGTTTCGGTATCAAATACATAATTTCATCAATTTCCATTGGTAGTCTTGACATTTAAAAAAGGGATAGTTTTATGAATTGTAAGAGACTTTTCTATATAACAAGCGTATTATGCACTTTTGCGATTATTCTTTTTAGCGTTTCAATACCCCGGATTGCAGCTTTTCAAGCATATACGCATACGGCTCTGACGGATAGTGTGGATAAAATGTTTGCACAGTGGGATAAGAAAGATACTCCCGGAGCAGCTTTGGGGATTTTTAACGATGGGAGAATTATTTATGCCCGCGGCTACGGGATGGCGAATCTTGAGTATAACATTCCGATAACCCCGCAGTCTGTTTTTCGCATAGCGTCGGTTTCCAAACAATTTACGGCAATGTGTATTGCAATACTTGCTGAACAGGGGAAACTTTCGCTTGATGATGATATTCGAAAATATGTTGGCGAAATGCCCGCCTATGATACCCCGGTATCAATAAGGCACCTAATACATCATATAAGCGGTGTCCGCGACTATCTTACTCTGCAAGGATTACGGGGAATGGGAGGCGGTTATTTTTATACTCCGCAGGATGTCATAGACTTACTCTCGCACCAGAAAGAGCTCAATTTTAAGCCGGGTGATGAGTATTTGTATTCGAATGCCGGGTATTTTTTACTTGCGGAGATTATCGGGCGGGCAAGCGGATTGGAAACTGCCGAATTTGCGGAGAAATATATCTTCGAACCGCTTGAAATGAACGGCACACATTTTCATAATGACCGCAGCATGATTGTGAAAAACAGGGCGTCAGGTTATTCCGCGGTCAGGGAGGGCGGCTATAGAATAAATATGACCCAGCTTGAAATGATCGGCGATGGGGGTATTTATACCACCATTGAGGATTTCTTTAAATGGGACCAGAATTTCTACAATAATAAATTGGGCAAGGGTGCGCAGGATTTGATCGATATGGTTCTTACCCGCGGCAAACTCAACAACGGTGAGGAAATTAGTTATGCCTTTGGTCTAAATGTAGGAACGGACAGGGGCTTGAAAAAAATCTCACACGGCGGATCGTTTGTTGGATTCCGTTCGACATACATACAATATCCCGACCAGAAATTCTCTGTTGTGATTTTCACAAATAATTCAATCAGCCCCGGCGGGATTGCCGGCAAAATTGCTGATCTATATCTTGCGGAACAGTTTACTGAACTCCCACCGGCAAGACAGGAAAGACAGCCGAGACAACAGCGAACTCCGCAAGCCAGACCCGAACCAGTTGCACTTTCAGCTTCGCAAATGCGAGATTATGCCGGGGAATATTACAGCGATGAACTCGATGTAACGTACGTGATTTCAATTGAAAATGATACCTTGGTAGTAGGATACGGTCGTGTTACCGGAAGCCGTATTACAGCAGCATCTACCGACCAATTCAGAATGGGCAGTCAGAGAATGGAGTTTGTCCGGGATTCACAAAATAGGATAACCGGATTTATAATGCAGGCTGGACGAGTGCAGAACTTGAAGTTTGAAAAAGTTAAGTGACCAATAATCAAGACATTGGCTAATTTTGTATTTAATTTGTTTTTGATTCAAATTTTCAATATGAGATATAAAACTGATTTTGATAATTTTTATATATACTTTAAGCAGCACACCCAAACCGGTTAGAGTTGTACCGCACAAAATTTAACGGAATTTGTGTTAATTTAAATATCTGTCATAATTTTATTGGTTATTATATTAATATATATATAGTTGTGGACATTATTTCTAACTATACTTTATACAAAGTCGATAACTCAATGTAATATAAAACAATAACATTATTAACCGGTCTTAGTATTATATTATAGGAAAAGATATGAAAAAGTATATTGCTTTATTGTGCGTAATAGTCCTCTTTTTTGCATGCTCATCAAGCACGGATTACGATGTCGTCATTAGAAACGGGCTTGTATACAACGGCAGCGGTGGTTTTCCGTTATATGAAGATATTGCAGTAAAAGCGGATACAATTGCTGCAATAGGCGATCTGCGGGAATTCACCGGCAAAATTGATATAGACGCAGATGGATTTGCCGTGTCGCCGGGTTTTATTAATATGCTGAGCTGGGCAACAACCTCTTTGATTGAGGATGGACGCTCCCAGAGTGACATCAGGCAGGGAGTAACACTGGAGGTCTTTGGTGAAGGCTGGTCGGAGGGACCGCTGAACGAAACGATGAAAAAAGAGCAGCTTGAACAGCAGGGTGATATTAAATACGATATTACCTGGACAACGCTTTCGGAATATCTTGATCATCTTGTTGAGCGTGGTGTTTCAACAAATGTCGCTTCATTTGTCGGTGCAACAACCGTTCGCATTCATGAAATCGGATATGAAGACCGCCCGCCCACACCGCAAGAGCTCGAAAACATGAAAAATTTGGTACGGCAGGCTATGGAAGGAGGTGCTGTCGGTCTCGCTTCTGCGTTGATATATACACCGGCGTTTTATGCTGAAACAGATGAGTTGGTCGAACTTGCAAAAGTTGCTTCGGAATACGGGGGAATGTATATTTCCCATATCCGCAGTGAAGGAAATAAATTTCTTGAAGCGGTAGATGAGTTAATAACGGTTGCACGTGAAGCGAATATTCCGGCGGAAATCTACCATTTCAAGGCAGCCGGCAGGCAGAATTGGGATAAACTCGATGAAGTTGTAAAAAGAATCGAGGAAGCACGGGCAGAAGGATTGCACATCACCGCAGATATGTACACTTATACCGCAGGTTCTACAGGGCTTGATGCGGCAATGCCTCCCTGGGTGCAGGAAGGCGGGCATAATGCATGGATCAGGCGGTTAAAAGACGAAGATATCAAAAAAAGAGTCATAAGAGAAATGAGCACGCCCACGGATGATTGGGAAAATCTTTACCTGATGGCTGGTCCGGAAAATGTGCTGCTTGTCGGCTTTAAAAATGAAGACCTGAAACCGTTAACAGGAAAAACACTTGCCGCAGTTGCGGAACAACAGGGAAAATCTCCGGAGGAAACTGCTATTGACCTTGTGATTCAGGATGACAGCCGGGTTGGAGCCGTTTATTTTTTAATGTCGGAAGACAATATACGAAAAAAAATCGCACAACCATGGATGTCATTCTGTTCGGATGCGGGTTCTATGGCGCCGGAAAGTGTTTTCTTAAAATCAAGCACCCATCCGCGCGCTTATGGATGTTTTGCCCGGCTGCTCGGGAGATATGTCCGTGAAGAAGGAGTCATTACACTCCGGGAGGCTGTCCGCCGGCTGACATCATTCCCCGCCTCAAATCTAAAAATTAAGAAAAGAGGAATGCTAAAAGTCGGTAATTATGCTGATATTGTTATTTTTAACCCGGATAACATAATTGATAATGCGACATACGATAGACCTCAACAGTATGCAGTGGGTGTGATACATGTATTTGTAAACGGTATCCGCGTAATAAAAGATGGAAAACATACGGGCGCCAAACCGGGCAGAGTGGTCAGAGGCCCGGGGTGGACCGGCTGGAAATAAAAACATAATTGAAACAGTATTTGAATAGAATGTATAAAATATACCGGATATCTTTTCCCGTGGTTTATATAAATTCTGTTT
>LJUD01000237.1 GCA_001304035.1 bacterium SM23_31
GCAAATACATAGTGTTAAGCTGGGTGAAGAAATTTTGGCTCGTGCATTCAAGAAAAATAAAATTTCTATGACCAATGACGTACTGGATGCCGCCTGCCGTTCATTTAAATTTGAATCATCCGACGACCTCTTCACCGCAGTGGGATCGGGTAAAATATCATGGCAGGGTATAATTCAAAAATTGAACGGTGTTGATGTCAAAGAAAAAGAAAAGAAAATTGAATATCTTGAGCATGATACACCATATGACCGCACACCGCCAAAGGGAATAAAAGTGGGTGGTATAGATAATTTGATGGTGAATTTTGGGAAATGCTGTCTGCCGATTCCGGGGGATCCCATCAGGGGCTATATCACACGCGGAAAAGGAGTTACCGTTCATCGCATTACATGCAGAAGTATCAGGCAATTACGGATGGAGCCTGAAAGAGAAATAAGTGTCGAATGGGAACAGGAATCCGGTAAGCTGTTTACTGCAGGATTAAAAGTTATTCTTATTAATTCTGAAAATTTTATTAAAGAAATTACTCCCATATTTGACGGTTGCACAACTAAATTGATAAATTATCATATAGGACAGGCAAAAAGGCATAATTTTTGCACTCTTATTATAGAGATTCCGAATACAGAAGATTTGCACCGCGTTATACAAAAAATTAACAGATTGAAATCGGTTGAAAGCATATCCAGGTTACAGTATTCGGAATTTAGATCGCTTATAAGGTCAACACCTGCCTTTCTGGGAGAGAAATGAGTAATTAGTCCTCAGTTTTCGGTTTTCAATATCTGCTAACAATAACAGTTAGGAATTATCAACTGACAACCGACAACAAATAAGTATCGTTTGTAATATGAAAAAAGCCTTTGAAAAAAAGTATGATGCCCTTGTCAGACAGATAAACAAGTATGTTCAAAACGGGAAAAAAGAGTTATTAAGAAAAGCTTTCTGGTTTGGCTTTGAGGCGCATAAAAACCAGGTCAGACTTTCGGGCGTACCTTATTTTGAACACTGCGTGGAAGCTGCAAATATTTTAGCCGAATTGAAAATGGACGTCACAACTATTGCGGCAGGATTACTGCACGATGTTGTTGAAGATACGGGAGTAAAATTAAGTGAAGTTCGGAGCGAATTTGGTGAAGATATTGCACAACTTGTCGACGGTGTTACAAAAATAGCGGATTTAAAGTTCAAAAAGTTAGAGATCGAAAAAGCGGAAAATTTCCGGAAGTTGGTTCTCTCTATGGCGAAAGATATTCGCGTGGTTATGATAAAATTTGCAGACCGTCTCCATAATATGCGGACTCTGGAATATCTTCCGAAAAAAAAGCAACTCTTAATCGCTCAGGAAACACTGGATGTGTATGTACCGCTTGCCATTCGCTTCGGTATTGCAAGTTTAGGCTGGCAGTATGAAGACCTTGCAATTAAGTTTATTGACAGGAAAGTTTATAATTTTATCGATAAAAAAGTAGCTGAGAAATCAAGCGAGCGAATGAAACGTATTGAAATGATGAAAGAGTCGATTTTGGAAAAGATGAATAAGCTTAACATACCTTGCAAAATAACCGGTCGGGCGAAAAGATATTCCAGCATCTATAGGAAAATGCAGGAACAAAATATTCCGTTCGAAGAAGTATACGACCTGTTGGCTGTACGAATTATTACTGAAAAAAAAGAGGACTGCTATGCCGCTGTGGGTGTTGTGCATACACTTTTTACACCCGTTGCCGATAGATTCAAAGATTATATAGCCACACCAAAAAGCAATGGATATCAATCCCTGCATACAACGGTTATCGGACCTAACGGACGTATGTTGGAAGTACAGATTCGCACCGAAGCAATGGATTATACTGCAGAAATGGGTATAGCCGCTCATTGGCAGTATAAAGCCAAAAATACCGATAAGCACTTGGATGACCAGTTAGTCTGGGTTCGGGAATTCCTCGATTGGGATAAAGACAATTCCGATCCAAGCGAGTTTATGAAATCATTTAAATTTGACCTCGCACGTGATGAGATTTTTGTGTTTACGCCGCAGGGCAGGCTTATTAATTTACCTGTAAATGCAACTCCGCTCGATTTTGCCTTTGCAGTGCATACGGAAATCGGATTAAAATGTATCGGCGCAAAGGTTAATTCTGAAGTTGTGCCGTTATATACTACTCTGCATAATGGCGATGAAGTCGAGATTTTAACCTCTTCCAAACCAAGCATCGAGGAATATTGGACATCATTTGTTGTTACCTCTCGTGCCCGGACGCAGATTAACCGCTGGCTCAGAGAAAATCGCAAACTCCAGTATATAAAACTTGGAAAAGAGATGCTGGGGAATGAACTGGCTAAGCACGGTATTGAATCCAAAGATATCGATACGACCCTCTTGGAACAGCACTCGGGTTTCACTAATCTGGATACATTATGGGAGGCGCTTGCAACTCATAGAATTTCCGCTGAAGAAATAACCAGAAGGGTCTTCCCAAAGTTATATAAAAGTGCTAAAACAACATTTTTTACTAAGATCCCACGGATTTTAAAAAAATCTTCAAAAAATGACATTCATGAGCCGTATATTGTCTTCCATGGTGATTATCCCCTCGTAATTGTATTGAGTAAATGCTGTATGCCAATTCCCGGAGATAAAATCGTCGGATTTTATCGGGAAGATAAAGGCGTTATTGCACATAGAGTAAAATGTAAAGAGATACCAAAAGAGCTGTCTCATAATGCACAGGGTATGAAAGTGGACTGGGCGGAAAAAATAGACAAAGTTTTTCCGGTTTCGATCCAGGTCGTCGGCGCTGATCGAAAACATCTGCTGCGCGATATGGTTGTTGCAATATCAAAAATGGATATTAATGTAGTGGGAATTCATGTAGAAATACAGGGAATCGTTGCAATGTGCGATATTACGTTAGAAGTCGGAGACGTGCAGCAGCTTAAAGAGGTTACACAGAATATATCCAAAATTAAGGGTATACAACGTGTAAAACGGAAATAATAAAAACATACGCTGAAATCGTATTATTTTTCCCTTGCATATTTATAAAAAAAGATTTATATAGTAACTATTGCATAAATAAAATATTTTTAATACATTACCCTTCAGACATCAGCTTTTTGTTTTTAATTCACAATTATCGGTTCTTAATATTCTGTTATAAATTAAATTGAAATATTTAACAAATTGGTGATTTACTAAGTGTTAAAAGCTGAAAATTGACATCTTCACATTGCAAAGAGGAGTAAATATGCGGACTATTACCAAGAAAGATGTAACCAAAAGGACTGCTGCTCTTTTGGGTGAGAAAATCTCAACAACCGAAGTGATTGTAGATGGGGTTTTTAACACATTACGGGATATATTGATGAGTGCAAATCCCGAGGTTAGAATTGAAATCAGGGACTTTGGTGTGTTCGAAGTAAGAAAAACTAATCCCAAACCGAAGGCAAGAAATCCAAGAACCGGAGAAATCATTTCTGTACCGGCACGAAAAAAAACGCATTTTAAAGCCGGAAAAATACTGAAAACGAAACTAAAAATGCCCCTGGATAAATAGCACCGCAATTCACCCTTTAGCCGTTAGGGAACCATGTCTTTAACGGCTTTATTATAATTAAATTAAATCCTGATTCTTGGGGTGTGATTTTTATAGTAATCCCACCTCGATTATTCGGAGCATTCCCGGGTCTGTGGTAGCCTTCTTTTAAATCTATTTTGTTTTATGGAGCCGCGTATAATCGCACTGGATTATGGGAAACGGCGGATCGGAGTAGCAGTAACCGATGCGCTTCGAATAACTGCTCAACCGCTTACGACTCTGATTGTGAAAGATTATGAGGATGCGGTTAGGCAGATTGGGCAGCTTATTTCGAAGTATGATTTGGCGCATATTGTCCTGGGACTGCCGCTCCGTCTTTCAGGGGAATCCGGTAAAGCCGCAAAAGAAGTACAGGAGTTCGGCTCACTTCTCGGTGAACGGCTGCATGTCCGCGTAGAGTATTACGATGAGCGGTTAACCTCTAAACAGGCTGAGCGCGTAATGAGAGACCTGGGCGAAAAACCCAGCCGTGATAAAAAGAAAGTGGATTCTCTCTCGGCAGTTTTTATTTTGCAAGGTTTTTTGGAACTTAACTCAACACAAGAATAGTAGAACAGACATTCCTGTCTGTTTATAATAAGGCTGAATTATTATTACTTATTAATATTAATGTTCAAAATTATCACACAATCATTAATAAACTTCTTTTGCCGGTATTGGATGGCAATTTTCACCGGAGCGCTGGTAGCGTTTGCATTTCCGCCGTTCAGGCTCGGATTTCTGGCATACGTCAGCCTGCTGCCGCTGTTGTACTGGTCGCACACAGGTTCATTAAAAACAGCATTCAAGACCGGATACTGGTGGGGTTTCGGTTTCCATACCGGAGTGCTGTTCTGGATTGTCAATAGCACCTTATTAGGAGCCGCGGCAGCATTGTTGTTTCTGCCGTTATTCATAGCGGTCTCTTTATTACTTTTCAGATGGTTATATATGAAGTACGGGGCGCTGTTTTTGGTACTTTTCCCCTTTCTATGGACGGCAATAGAATATCTCAGAACGCTGAGTGTTTTTGGATTCCCGTGGCAGTCGATTGCACATACGCAGACATACTTCCCATCTCTCATCCAGTATGTAGATGTTACCGGTGTTTACGGTGTAACGTTCTGGATTTGTATGCTGAATGTTCTTTTGTTTATGCTCATCGAGCGTTTAAGAAAGCTTTATCGTGAAGTGCCGTTCGGCTCGATTCTTAGAGATTCAAAAGTATTAAAATTCGCATTGATTATTGTACTTCTCTTAATTGCTCCGTTGATTTACGGCAGGCAGGTTATGAATTCCGGCGCATGGCTTGGTGAAACGTTGAAGGTGTCGCTTGTGCAGGGCAATGTGGATATGGATGAAAAATCCGATGCCGAGCTGCGCGATCCGTCTTTCGAGTTATATGAGGCGTTGTCGCTTCGGGCTGCAGAAGATCAGCCCGATCTCATCGTCTGGCCCGAAACGGCTGCTATAACGCATTTGAATTTTGCTCCGAAATATGATGCGTGGATGCGAAATATTGTTGCCGCCGCCAAAGCCCCGGTCCTTACCGGGTGTTTTGATGCAGAAAGCATTGTGAAAGAAAATTTACAAACGTATAAATATTTTAATGCCGCAGTATTGTACAGGGATGAAGAATCTCAGGGAACATGGTACGCAAAAATGCGCCTGGTGCCGTTCGGCGAATGGTTTCCCTATGAAGACCGGTTTCCTGTTTTTGAATCACTTGACTTCGGTCAGGCAAATTTTACGCCGGGAAATAAATATACGATTTTTTCGCTCGGATTGAAGAAAAAGCAGGTCACAGATGCCGAAATATTAACCAACCCGCTGCAGAAAAATACCGTTAGATTCTCCGCGGCAATATGTTTCGAATCCGTTTTTTCCGATTTTATTCAAAAATTCTCAAAAAAAGGCGCACAATTCCTTGTCGTTATCAC